>DAOWFP010000074.1 GCA_030637895.1 Bacteroidota bacterium
AAAACAAGCTAAGATGCGTCAGTTCGGACTGATCGGATATCCATTAGGGCACAGTTTTTCAGCCTCCTTCTTCAATAAGAAGTTCAAAGCGGAGAAGATAGACGCAGAATACAGAAATTTTCCCCTGGAAAATATCGAAGAATTTAAAACCCTGGTGAAAAGGGAGAAGACCCTGGTGGGATTGAACGTGACCGTACCCCATAAGCAGGAGATTATTCCCTTCCTCACTTCCTTGAGCGCAACTGCAGAGGCGATCCAGGCAGTGAACACCATCTCCTTTAAAAGGATTGATGATAAGCTGGTTCTTGAAGGCAACAATACCGATGTAATAGGCTTCAGGCGCTCCCTGGAGCAATTTCTTAAACCCCACCACACTTCAGCACTGGTGCTGGGAACGGGAGGATCATCTAAAGCGGTACTCCATGTACTTGAACAGCTGGGAATCACTTACACCAGGGTGAGCCGCACTACCGGAGACAAGCGAATCACTTACAGTGAACTTGATGGCAAATTGGTGGGTGATACATCATTGATAATAAATACAACACCACTGGGTATGCACCCAGAGCAGGAGACATTCCCGCCTCTTCCCTATGAAGCACTACATGCCGAGCATCTGCTATTTGATCTGGTCTATAATCCTGCAAAAACAGCTTTTCTGACCAGGGGAGAGAAGTATGGGGCACAAATAGTGAACGGTCATGATATGCTTATTTATCAGGCAGAGGCGTCGTGGGAGATCTGGAATCAAGGTTAATGGTTAATAGTTGATGGTTAAGATGGCAAATATTTTCAACAAGGAGTTTACAATCTCATCCTATGATCTGAATCCAAAGGGGAGGGCAAGATTGACTACCATGGCCAATTTTTTCCAGGAAGTGGCGTACCACCACGCCAGTGAGCTGGGCCTGGGCTACCATGATATGAAGAGCAGGAAGACCACCTGGGTACTTTCCAGGATGAGAATTCATATGAAGCGATATCCGGCATGGAACGAACGGATCAAACTGGAGACCTGGCCCAGTGGCGCAGAAAGACTCTTTGCACTCAGAGATTTCAGGGTCATGGATAGCAAAGGTGAGGTAATTGGAATGGCCAGTACCGCCTGGCTGATTCTCGATATAGATACCCATCGCCTGATCCGTCCTAAAGAGATGATTGAACAATTTAAGATGATTGTTCATAATGAACAGATGTTTGAAGCACCCCTGGATAAGATTGCAGTTCCCCAGGAAGCCAGGCTAATGAACCAACATGTAGTAGTATATTCGGATCTGGATATCGTTGGTCATGTGAACAATGTGAAGTATATGGAGTGGTGCATTGATGCTAGTAGTTCACATGAAAACGCAGAAAAGGAGATTTGCCAGTTGGAGATCAACTTCAATCATGAAGCACTGATTGACGACCGCATCAATATTTCCGCTTATGAATCCGATGATGGTGAGACATTATTTCTAGCCACACGTGAGGGAGATGGGAAGGAGATTATCCGCGCAAGCTTGAAACGGGAAAATTAGGATATCCTATTTCAACCAGGAAGAGACCTTTTGCAGGAGCAGATGAACCCGCTTGCGAACGGTCTTTCGCCTCCACAATCTTCTTAAATCCTCCAAGATCCAATTTTCCGCGACCCACATTCAGAAGGGTGCCTGTCAATGATCGTACCATATTCCGAAGGAAACGATCGGCTGTTATTTCAAAAAGATATCCCTGGTCCACATGTTTCCACCGGGCATGTGTAACCCTGCAATTATTGGTAAGGACATCGGTATGCAGTTTGGCAAAACTTGTGAAATCGGTGGTCTTAATGATCACTTTGCAGCACTTATTAATAGCCTCCGTGTCGAGTTCTCCATAAACATGGTGGCAGTATTCGCGCTTGTAGAGCGGTTTGATGGAGGAAATATGATAATGATAAGTTCTGTATGTGGCAGAAAAGCGGGCATGCAGGTCTTCCGGAACCGGGGTGATTTTATAAACCACTATATCGGGAGGCAGGAAGCGGTTCAACTTGAAAAGGAACTGATCGGTAGACGGAAGATAATCGTGAGAGGTGCTTTCCAGGTCAAAATGTGCTATATAGTGAGAAGCGTGTACGCCTGTATCGGTACGTCCTGCCCCCGTTACAGGAATCTCCCGTTTCAGTAGGGTGGATAGGGCATGTGCAATAACCTGCTGGACGGTAGGCTCATTTGGCTGAATCTGCCAGCCACAATAATCGCTGCCATCGTAGGCCATATGAATAAAAAACCTGCTCATTTCATTCTAAAAAGTAAACAAATTTACCCTTTTCTTAACATTTTTTAACCCCCCAATCCTTTCTAATGGTGAATTTCGCTGCTATTTTTGTTCTGCCTTACTGAAGAGTGATTAACAAGATGATTATTAACATAAAAGAATCCATCATATGAGTCAGGAAGTAAATATCAAAGAGCTCAACGAAAGGATCAAGCAGGAGAGTGAGTTTGTGGATCTGATCACCCTGGAGATTCGAAAGGTGATTGTGGGACAGAAAGGATTGGTAGACAGGTTGCTTATTGGCTTATTGTCGGACGGACATATTTTGCTTGAAGGGGTTCCCGGATTGGCCAAGACCCTGGCCATTAGTACGCTTTCACAAACCATTGACGCTGCGTTCAGCAGGATTCAGTTTACCCCCGATCTTCTGCCAGCTGACCTTCTGGGTACCATGATTTACAGCCAGAAGAAGGAAGAGTTTATTGTGAAAAAGGGGCCCGTTTTCGCCAACCTGATCCTTGCAGATGAGATCAACCGATCTCCCGCAAAGGTACAGAGCGCCCTGCTGGAGGCCATGCAGGAGAAACAGGTAACCATTGGTTCGACTACCTATAAACTGGAACGTCCTTTTCTTGTGATGGCTACTCAGAATCCCATTGAACAGGAAGGTACGTATCCACTGCCCGAGGCTCAGGTGGACCGCTTTATGATGAAGGTGGTGGTAAACTATCCCGGCAGGGAAGAGGAAAGACTTATTGTCAGGGAGAATCTTGCAGACGAGTTCCCTGTGGCCAACAGTATTTTAAAACCCGCAGATATAATGAAGGCGCGTGCTGTTGTAAAGGAGGTATACCTGGATGAAAAGATTGAAAACTATATCCTGGATATCGTTTTTGCCACACGTGATCCAGCGAAGGCAGGACTGGCACAGTTTGTGCCTCTGATACAGTATGGAGGATCGCCGCGCGCAAGCATCAACCTGGCAAGGGCAGCCAAAGCATATGCCTTTATTAAGCGTAGGGGATATGTGGTTCCCGAAGATATCAGGGCCATCTGTCACGATGTAATGCGCCACCGGATCGGATTAACTTATGAGGCCGAGGCAGAAAATATTACCACGGAGAATATTATCTCTGAGATCCTCAATCATGTGGAGGTACCTTAAAATATATGCTTTAGCAGCAATATTGCTATTGCTTGCTGACTTAACTCTGAAGGGACAGTCGATGATCGATCTGACCAAAGAGGAAGTACGCGTGATAGTGAAAGATAAACATAAGGAGTTCAGGCGAGACAAAGCGGTGGTGAATCAGCGATTTAACTACCTGAAGTATGTGAACGGACTCCGGACACGCACATGGATAATATACTTTACAGATGAGGATATCTGCAGAAGTACGAAGTTGGTTTGTGATTACGGCGAATATGATAAGATACTGGAAGATTTAAACGAAAGTTATAAAAAAGTTGGTGAATCGGAGTGGAGCTATCAGTTGAATCACGATTCGATTCATGTTGTCCTGGCCAGGCAAGAATGGTATTTTACGGTGAGAGAAGCAAGAAATAAGTAAGTGGAAACAAAAGATCTCCTTAAAAAGGTACGTAAAATAGAGATTAAGACCCGTGGGCTCTCCAGGCAAATCTTTGCTGGTGAGTACCACAGTGCTTTCAAAGGCAGGGGTATGACTTTCTCAGAGGTGAGAGAGTACCAGTATGGTGATGATATAAGGAACATCGACTGGAATGTGACAGCACGCTTTAACCACCCCTATGTGAAAGTATTTGAAGAGGAGCGGGAACTCACCGTTATGCTGCTGATCGATGTGAGCGGATCGGGCGATTTTGGTACCCAGGTGCAGATGAAACAGACCCTGATTACAGAGATTGCAGCCGTACTCTCCTTTTCAGCCATTGAAAATAATGATAAGATCGGCGTGATCCTGTTCAGTGACCGCATTGAAAAGTTCATTCCGCCAAAGAAGGGACGGAAACATATACTTAGAATCATCAGAGAATTACTGGAGTGTAACCCGCAGGGTAAAGGTACCGATATATCGGAAAGTCTGAGGTTCTTAACCAATGCCATTAAAAAGCGGTGTACTGCTTTTCTTATATCTGATTTCAGGGACAAAGGATATGCACGTTCACTGCAGATTGCAAACAACAAACATGATGTGGCAGCGCTGCATGTTTTCGACAGACGCGAAACTTCGCTGCCCCCAGTAGGCCTTTTAAGGGTACTTGATGCCGAAACTGGTATGGAACGCTGGATCGATACATCAAAAAACCGGATCAGGGAGAATTATGCCATGAAGTGGGACAGTCACCTGGAGATCATGAAGGAAATCTTTTCAAGGGCCGGGGTGGATAGTGTTTCGATTCACACAGGTGAAGACTATGTAAAACCTCTCATCAGGCTTTTCAAGCAAAGGTAGCATGGACATCTCTAGCGACATACGGGGTGTAAAGGGGCTGTTTTTGACTGCCCTGTTTCTGCTACTGCTTACGCCGGCAAAGGGACAGCTGATCAGTGTGCAGTCACTTCTTAGTCGCGATTCCCTTATGATAGGAGAGCAAATCAACTATACACTCCGGGTGGAAGCAGCTACTGAGCTTGAATTTATACTACCGTCAATCCAGGATACCTTAAGCAGCACCCTGGAGGTTATCTCCCATCTCTCCACCGATACCACTTTAAGAGATGGCAGAAGGGTGGTGGAACAGCATTATAACATAACTGGATTTGAATCGGGATCCCATATTGTACCCTCACAGGAAGTGATCTACAGGAGAGGAGGAACAGTCGACACAGCAAGAAGCATGCCTCTGATTATCAATCTGTATGATCCGATCGTTGATACTACTCAACTAATAAAACCAATAAAACCACCCATCAATACTCCCTTATCTTTTAAAGAAGTGCTTCCATGGGCTGCGGCTGGATTGGGAGGATTGATAATTGCAGGTGCAGTGATCTGGTTGATTAGGAGGTATCTGAAACGAAAGCGAGATCCGGAGGGATTCTCACAAAAGCCTCTGGAACCAGCACATGTGATTGCCTTCAGGGAACTGGACAAACTTAAAGGGGAGAAGATCTGGACCAAAGGAGAGGTGAAGCAGTACTATACTCGTCTGACCGAAATAACAAGGCATTATATTGAACGGCAATATGAAATACCAGCCATGGAGAGCACGACAGAGGAGATCATCCATGCATTCAAAAGGGCCAACCCGGAAGATATACTGCTCGATGAGATACTGAAGGATTTGCTTGAATTGGCCGACCTGGTAAAATTTGCTCGGGAAGATCCCCTGCCGGTCGATAATCAGACCAACCTGAACAACGCCTATATATTTGTGCAGAAGACTTATCCTCAGTTTTATGCTTTGGATGAGAAAAAAGAAGCAAGTGATGAGTAACATTGAATTTACATATCCGGCTTTCTTTTATGCCCTGGCTCTGATTCCCATGATGGCTGCATGGTATCTATGGAAGGGAAGAAAAGGGACTGCTCCCCTGAAGCTGTCTGGATTTGAAAACCTGGATGAACACAAAGGATCTACCAGGGTCTGGCTGCGTCATCTTTTGGCTCTGCTCAGAATGGCTGTGGTAAGCCTGATCATCGTGGTGCTTGCCAGGCCACAATCGTCCAACCAGTGGGAACAGGTAACTACTGAGGGTATAGATATAGTACTCTGTATGGATGTGTCTGGTAGTATGGGTGCTATGGATTTCAAGCCCAACAGGCTGGAGGCTTCAAAAAATGTGGGTATTGAATTTGTGCATGCCCGTGAGGACGATCGCTTTGGACTGGTAGTGTTTGCCGGTGAGAGTTTTACTCAGTGTCCCATGACCACCGACAGGGCTGTGGTGGTTAATTTTCTTAAGGAGGTCGATTTTGGCGTAATTGAAGATGGCACTGCCATAGGAATGGGACTGGCTACGGCGGTTAACCGCATCAAAGAGAGCAAAGCCAAAAGCAAGGTGATTATTCTACTTACCGACGGGGTAAACAACAGGGGAGATGTGGGACCGGTAACCGCTGCCGAAATAGCAGCAGGTTATGAGATCAGGGTCTATACCATTGGTGTGGGTTCCAAAGGAAATGCACCCATTAAGGTGCAGGATATGTTTGGAAGGACCGTCATCAGGGACATGCCCGTTGAAATAGACGAAGATGTATTGAAACGAATTGCAGAGACTACCGGGGGAACATATTTCAGGGCCACCGATAACAACAAACTTAGAGAAATATACCAGGAGATTGATCAACTTGAGAAAACAAGACTCGATGTCAAACAATTTAGCAAGAAAAAAGAAGAGTACTTTCCTTTCCTGCTGGCGGCCATGTTAATTTTATTACTTGAGATACTCCTCAGATACACCATTTTCAGAACAATTCCTTAAGCATGATCCAATTCGCACATAAGGATATATTATGGTTCTTGCTGGCCGCGGGATTAATGATCGTCGGATACATGCTCTATTGGAGTCACCGTAGGCGTTCACTGGTCTTACTGGGTGATAGTGCCTTGCTTGAAGAGCTGATGCCGGAGGCCTCCGGTGGAGCTCTGCACTGGAAATTTTTTCTACTGTTTACGGGTACAGTACTTCTGATTATTGCTGCATCCGGACCTAGAATTGGATCCAGATTGCAGGAGGTAGAGCGTAAGGGAAGGGAGATCATCATAGCACTTGATGTTTCTAACAGTATGTTGGCTGAAGATATTAAACCATCCAGGCTTGAGCGGTCCAAACAGATGATCAATCGGATGGTCGACCGGATGTCAAATGATAAGATTGGCTTGATTGTCTTTGCGGGGGACGCTTACACGCAGATTCCTATTACAGATGATTACCCCAGCGTCAAGATGTTTCTTTCCGGAGCTGGGCCTGATATGGTATCAAAACAGGGCACTGCCATTGGTTCAGCCATTCATCTTGCAGTCCGTTCATTTTCTACTGATGAAGGGGGCCGCATGGCAGGAGAGCGTGTTCCCAGCCAGGCAATTGTTGTGATTACTGATGGGGAGAATCATGAGGATGATGCAGTGGGCGAAGCTACACGTGCTGCAGAAAAAGGCATTAGGGTATATACGGTTGGATTGGGAGATCCCAATGGTGTACCGATACCTCTCTCCCCAGGCAGCAGTGCCACACGGCGGGATCGTGACGGGAATGTTGTGGTCAGTAAACTGAATGAAAAATTACTAAAGGAAGTGGCAACAGAGGGCCGGGGTGCCTACATTCCGGGCGACCGGATCAACAGTCTGATTGATGAATTGGATAAGCTGGAAAGAGCCGAACTGAAAACCCGTGTATTTGCCGAGTTTGCGGAGCGCTTCCAGTACTTTGCCGGTTTTGCACTTTTCTTTCTCTTGCTTGAATTTTTTATTCGCTCAAGGAAGAACCGCTTTTTACTTCGCCTGAACCTGTTTAAAACGAATAAATAAGAGCATATGAATAAGAGATCATGTCTGATATTGATGGTGCTGATGGTGGTCATCTCCGCTTATGGTCAAAATGAGCGAAAGGTGATTCGGGATGGTGTCAGGGCATATGAAGAAGGGGAGTATGCTAAGGCCGAGGTTCAGTTTCGTAAGGCAGAGAATATAAATCAGGAGTCCTTTGAAGCAGATTTCAATACAGGGGCTGCTCTGTACGGTCAAGAGAAATATGAAGAGACTGTAAAACAGTACGAATCACTGCTGGCTCAGGCCGATGATGCAGAAAAGGCAGCCCAGATATGGCACAATATTGGGAACAGCCTTCTGGAAGCTCAGCAGTATGAGCCTAGCATTGAGGCGTATAAGAATAGCCTGCGGAAAAATCCCGCTGACGAAGATACCAGATACAACCTGGCGTATGCAAAACAGAAGCTGAGGGAGCAACAACAGCAACAACAAGACCAGGATCAGGATAAGGATCAGGATCAAGACCAGGATCAGGATCAGGATCAAAACCAGGATAAAAATCAAGATCAGCAAGAGCAAGAGCAGGAACAGGATAAGAGTGAGGATCAGCAAGAGCAAGAGCAGGAACAGGATAAGAATGAGGATCAGCAGGACCAACAGCCTGCGCCCAGGGAGATATCCAAAGAAGATGCGGAGCGTATGCTGAATGCCATTCAGCAGCAAGAAAAGGATGTGAAAGAGAAAGTTGATAAGAAAAAAGCAGCAGCAGCCAAGGTTAAAACAGAAAAGGATTGGTAATTTCAGACCATGGGTAAAAAGATACTCATATCGCTTACAGGACTAATTGTATTAGGTGTACTGCTGAACGCTCAGGATGGTTTTACAGCTTCGGCACCCCCTGTGGTCAGAGTTGGTGATCAGTTCCATTATGTGGTGGAGGGCTCGGAACGTGGCGATGTAAGAGTTCCTGCCATGGACAATTTTCAATTGCTGGGCGGACCCTACTCCTCTTTCTCGTCCCATTCACAATGGATCAACGGGAAGATGACCCAGAAAACCCTGGTAGCCTACACCTATGTTTTCAGTGCTGTTTCCGAAGGTAATTTTGCCATTCCGGCAAGCACAATTAGGGTAGGAAGGAAGGAATACAGAACCAATGTAGTTGAGATAGTTGTAAATGCGGCAGGTACCGGAAGAGCTGAGCAGGGAGCTAATGAGGCTGGGACTGTGGTAAGCTCCTCTGAAGATGATCCGGTTTTCCTAAGGGTGATCCCTTCCAAAAAGGAGGTCTACGTGGGAGAGCAGTTTGTGTCCGAATTAAAAGTCTATACCAGGGTAAATACCCGGCCAGGTTCATCGGCCAGTGATTTACCCTATGAAGGATTTTACAAAAATAATCTCGATCCTGATGCCACAGCACAACAACAGGAGATCGACGGTCAGGTTTTTGTGACCCAGGTAATTAAGCGACATATATTGATTCCGCAGAAGAAGGGTAAGCTGGAGATTGCTCCTTACAAATCCGAATGGATGGTGCAGCAAAGGGTGCAGCGGCAGAGAAGCAACAATCCCATTGATAACTTCTTTGATGATCCATTCTTCAACAGTCTCCAGGAGGTGCCGGTCACCCTATCTACACTTCCGGTGACCATCCATGTGAAGCCATTGCCTTCAGGAGAGCCAGTGGGTTTTACCGGAGCAGTTGGCGATTTCCAGATGAAAGCGGCGCTCTCATCCACTGAAATTGGAGTGAATGAAGCTCTCAGCCTGAAAATCACCATTAGCGGAACAGGCAATCTTCCCTTGTTGAGTGAACCCGAGGTAAACCTGCCACCCGACCATGACCTTTATGATGTAACACGCTCTGTTCAAACCAGCACATCCGGGAATCGGATTTCAGGCTCTGTTACTTTTGAATATCCTATTATCGCCAGACATGCTGGACGTTTTAGAATTGCGCCAGTGCAGTTTGCGTGGTTTGATCCGAAAGTGGGTGTCTACCTTACATCGCTTACGGACGAATTCAACTTCACAGTGGTAAAAGGAGAAAATGATGATATATCAGGTGATGTCTATGTACCGGGTGTGGTACATGAGAGTGTCAGGGACCTTGGAACTGATATCCGGGACATAAGCCGTGAATCTCCGGTTTTCACTTCTGTAAAAAGATCCCTGTTTGGAAACCGGTGGTACAGGTTATTCTACCCCTTCGCTCTTCTTCTTACGCTTATACTGATTGTTTTTATCAGTGTCGTTGCCAGGAGAAATGCAGATCTGACACTTGTAAGAAATCGCTTGGCTGGAAGATCGGCTCGTGCCAGGTTGAAGAAAGCCGATCGCTTTAGAAAATCTGGTGATCCGGATAAATTTTACGAGGAGATTGGGAAAGCCATATGGGGATACCTCTCCCATAAGTTGAATATCGAAACCTCCGGGCTTTCACGGGAGGTGATTCTGGAACATCTGGAGAAACGAAATGTTCCCCGGGAGCAGCGAAGCGAGCTGCTTAGAATCCTCGAAGAGAGCGAGTTTTCCAGGTTCGCACCTAGCTCTGAGAGAAGCGATATGAACATCCTATACAGCGAAGCTGCACAACTAATCAGAAACCTAGAAAACAATCTGAAATGAAACGAGCAGCCATATTCCTGATCATATTTTTTACTTGCATGTCACTGTTACCGGGGTCAGAAAAAGAAGTTGAGCTAAAGAATGTTTTGCTTGAAACAGCTTCACCACAAATAAATCTTGATCATGCAAATATTGATTCCCTGTATCTTATTGCTAACACTTTGTACCAGCAGGGTCAGTTTGAGCCGGCATTGGAGAAGTACAACACCGTAATTCTCAGTGGAAAGGAGTCCGCAGATCTCTATTACAATATGGGCAATGCGGCATACCGTTCCAATAGCATAGGTCATGCAATTCTCTATTATGAGAAAGCTCTTAAACTGGAGCCCACTCACGATGATGCCGTACATAACCTGGACTTCGTTTCACGATATCGGCTCGATACTTTTGAAGAAGTGCCGGTACTGTTCCTTGGCGCCTGGATCACTGGATTTGTTCAGCTGTTTCCTGAACAAACTTGGAGCATTCTGGCACTGATCTTTTTTATAATCATCCTTGTTGGACTCATGATCTATTTATTTTCCAGACATCTGACCATGAAGAAATTGGGTTTTATAAGTGGCCTGGCCGCCCTGTTGCTGTTTGTGATCACACTCTCTTCAACTATTTCCAGGCACAGGGATATTATAAATCCGGATTCAGGTATTATACTTGCCCCGTCGGTAGTGGTTCGCAGTTCACCCAGTGAAAGTGGAACAGAGCTATTTATCTTACATGAAGGAAGCAAAATCAAGGTGAATGAAGAAGTAAGCGGCTGGCAAAACATCAGGCTTATTGATGGACGAGAAGGGTGGATAATAGCAGACGATTTTGAATCAATTTGAAAGGGAAAGCTGCCCGCCCTTAGCAGCTTTAAGTCTAATAAATAATCTCAAAGGGATTCAGGTGTTCCGGTTTCATTTCCTTAATGTCAACTCGTTCAACCCAGCTATATCCGCTTCCCTCTCTGCACCACTTGATAAAATGGGCACAGTGCTCCGAATCTCCGCTGACCACTGCTCTCACTGATCCATTAGCCAGGTTCTCTACCCAGCCTTTCAGCCGCAGGGATCTGGCCTGCCTTCTTGCAGCTGCTCTGAATCCAACTCCCTGGACCCTTCCGGATACTTTGATTTCGAACTGACTGAGCATATATAAGTGTCTACAGAATAATAAGTGTGTAGAGCAATTCGTCAACAAGGTCGGTGCTGATCAACATAAGGCTTGCCTGTTCGGTCTGCCTGCCAGGTACTGCAAGTTCCTGTCCCTTAAAGATTCCTTTGTTTTTGGACCTGGCCGGATTGATAAATCCGGAGATTACCTCCGAAGTGTTTTCAGCCGGAAAGAGTTTCTCCACACGACTTCCAAGGACCTCCTTTTGCTTCATTTTCCACCGCTTTTCGGCATGCCTGTTAAAGAAGAGCACAAATCCCAGGTTGTTTATGGTAATGACGCTGTAGGGCAGTTCTTCCAACACATGGATATACTGTCTGAGCTCCTTTCCAAACTTCTCGATTTCTTGCTTCCTTAATTGCACTGTTTCTTCCAGCTTCTTCTTCAGGTCAAGTGTTGCAAGGCGCTGATCCTCCTCTTTTCTGATCAGTTTGTCATGCTGTTTCCTGGAGACAAGTTCCATCTCTTTCTCCTTGGTCATTTCACTGGCCAGAAAGATCACCTTTTCCACCTCACCATACATGTCATTTACAGAGAGAAAAGTGGCTCTGAACCACAGCTCCTCCTCAAATTTAGACTGCATTTTCAGCTGCCCCTGGAAGGCCTCACCGCGGATCACCTTTTCCCAGATTTCAGTGAATCGCTCCTGTTCAGCAGTCCCGAAAAAATCAAAAACATTCATTTGGACCTGTTCCAGTTCGGTATATTTCATTGCGCTTCCAAACAGGGTGTTGCTAAGTTGAAGTTTTCCATCGAGTGAGAAGATCGCCTTGGCATTGAGACGGTCAATAGCTTCAATCTGCCCCTCATAGTCAATACTTTGTTTCTTCTGCTCTGTGGAATCAATGGCCAGAAAGAGGATCTTCTCCACACTGCCATCGTCATGCCTTACGCAGGTGTAAGTAGCCATGGTCCAGAGATCCTGACCCATCTTTGTCTCATGCTTCATATAACCTTCAAAGTGCCTTCCGCCCTTTGAAAGCTGCTCCCAGAGAGAATTAAACCATGCGTGGTCCTTTTCATTGATAAACATAGAGATATGTTTTCCTTCAATCTCCCTGTTTCCCGAATAACCCAGTTTCTTCAGAAACCTTGTATTTGCATAGATCAAATTCCCGTCCGTATTATAATCTGCACGCATGAGAGTGTGGTTAACCGTATTGGTAAAACTGATAAAAATCTCTGCCTGCTTGGCACGCTCATCCTGGGCCAGTTTCAGGGCTTCCATATTCTGTCTGACTTGCTCTTCCTGGACCAGTAGTTGATCTGCCTGTGCCCTGGTCTCCTTCAGGAGCTGTTCTGTGCGCAGATTACTATCCATGGTAGAGATGGTGGTGGCTATGTTCTCAGCCACACGCTGCACAAACTGGATCTTGTAGTCTTCCATCCGGTTGAAGGTGGCAATTTCAATGATGCCGAATACCTGGTCATTCCACACCAGGGGCTCAATTAAAAGATATCTGGGATTAGCTTTGCCCAGGCCCGATGTAATGGTCAGGTAGCCGTCGCTGATTTTATCTGTATAGTATCCTTTTCTCTCCACCGCAGCAGCCCCGATCAGTCCATCGCCCCATGCCACCCGCTTGCCCGGAAATTTCTTTCGGTCATAAGCATAGCAGGCCACCATCTCCAGGTAACGGTCGCTTTCATCCTCACGCACAAGAAACAGAGCTCCCTGGTTAGCTTCAAGATATCTGATCAATCCTGAGATCACTGCATAGGTCATGGTCTCCATCTCCAGCGAGTTCTTTCGCAGGATATCCCCGAACTCAGCCAGACCTTCTGAGGTCCAGTTTCTCTGGCGTTCATCGAGACGGCGTTGCCGCTCCATCTTCCTGTTTCGTGAGAGTGAATCTTTCAATTCATTCAGGGTTTCAGAAAGGGATTGATCAATAAGAGTCAACTCCACAGAATTATGTAGTTCCCCTGCGATCAGGGAGTGGATAAATCCTTTGATCTCCTCGTTTTTATCTGTCTCCTGACCAATCTTTTCGGAAAGTGTATGGAGCTGTTTAAAACGCCAGTTGGCAATCCACGCACCGAACAGAAGAGCGGGAAAGGCAAGCGAATCGAGAAGGAACAGAATGGGGAGATCGCCATGCAGTTGTGCAATTGCTCTAAATGAGAAGGGTGTTTCCAGGACATGGAGGAGCAGGGCGTATTGTGTGATCGTTAGAACCATTCCCAGTACAAAGCCAATTGCACTGTAACGGATGATCATCTCCTTTTTATTCAGTTCTTGCATCCACTCCTTCTGTGAGCACTAAATTTAGTTAATATTTTCTATTTTTATCACCTGGAATAAAATGTACACGGCATGCTGAGGATCCTTGTTGTAGATGATATATATACCAATCGCTACCTGCTTTGCGAGTTAATCAAATTAACAGGACACGAGGCTATCTCTGCTGAAAACGGGGAACAGGCCATTGAAATCCTGAAGGATCAGGAGATTCATATGGTATTTATGGATATTGAGATGCCGGTGATGAATGGTATTGAAACAACCCAGTATATCCGTAATGAGATGGATGCACCACTGAATGCCATTCCGATTATCGCACTTACCGCTCATAACCCGGAACTTTTTTTCGAGGATTATTCAGATGTTGGATTTGATGAACTGGTTACCAAACCCTATTCGGTAGAGAAGATAAGGGCCAAAATAAGTGAGCTGGCTGCATAGAACCTCTTACTTAGAACTTCTTATATATCAATTCCAGAATCTCTGTCAAGGCAAGACTATCCACCTCGCTAAATGAATCAAGGTGATCAGAATCAACATCAAAGATGGCCACAATCTCCCCGTTTGAATTATAAACTGGTAGTGTAATCTCGGATTTAGACCTGGAATCACAGCTTACATGTCCGGGGAAGGCATGGACATCGGGCACAACAACAGGTGCCCCCTCATTCAGAGCTGCCCAGCAAACTCCCTTGTCTTTTTCAAGTTCCTGACAGGCTACGGGACCCTGGTAGGGACCCACCACTAATTTCCCCGATTTAGACAGGTAGAATCCTGTCCAGAAAAAGTGATCCATTTTATGGTGCAGCACCGCACAAATACTTGCCATCCTGGCAAGTGGATCCTCAGTTTTCACAAGGAGTGATTCCAACTGCTTGTGTATTCTGGCGTAACGTCCTTCCTTTTTACTCTCCTCCATATATATTTCAATTTAATGGGCTCCCAAAAATAGGAATTATTATCTTTGCCGCTCATTTTCAAGGATGAAGTTAAAAGAAGAAATAGAGAGGCGGAGAACTTTTGCCATTGTCAGTCACCCCGATGCAGGTAAAACCACACTGACCGAGAAATTTTTACTTTTCGGGGGAGCCATCAATGTGGCCGGCGCTGTCAAGTCCAATAAGATCAAAAAGACTGCCACTTCCGATTTCATGGAAATTGAGAAGCAGCGGGGGATTTCTGTGGCGACCTCTGTTATGGGCTTCGAATACGGCGGAAAGAAAATCAACATCCTGGATACACCAGGTCACCAGGACTTTGCTGAAGATACCTTCAGGACACTTACGGCGGCCGATAGTGTCATTATTGTGATCGATGGTGCCAAGGGGGTGGAGGCCCAGACCAGAAAACTTATGAATGTCTGCCGGATGCGAAAAACACCGGTGATGGTATTTGTTAACAAGCTGGACCGTCCGGCACTGGACCCATTCGAGCTCATGGACGAGATCGAACAAGAACTGGAGATTCATGTACACCCTTTAAGCTGGCCCGTTAGTATGGGACCCGATTTCAGGGGAGTCTACAACCGCTTCGAAGGTAAATTTCGTTCCTTCAGCAGTAACAGCAAGCAGACTATTGGTGAAACGGTGGAATTCAATGACCTGGAAGACCCGGAATTTCAAAAGTGTATTGCACCACATTCCCAAGTTCTAAAAGAGGATCTTGAACTCATTGGAGGGGTCTATCCTGAATTTAACCGGGAAGACTACCTGGCTGGAAGCACGGCTCCGCTTTTTTTTGGAAGTGCCCTGAATAATTTTGGGGTCCAGGATATTCTGGATTGTTTTATCCAGATTGCCCCTTCACCCGGCATTATCGAGACTGAACAGCGAATGGTCGAGCCCTATGAAGATAAGTTTTCAGGTTTTGTTTTTAAGATCCATGCCAATATGGATCCCAATCACCGCGACCGGATTGCGTTCATTAAGATCGTTTCCGGCAAGTTTGAACGAAACAAAACCTATGTGCATGTAAGGAGTGGCAGAAAGATGAAGTTTTCAAGTCCCACCTCTTTTATGGCAGAGAAGAAATCCGTAATTGATGAGGCCTGTCCGGGCGATATCGTAGGAGTACATGATACGGGTAACTTTAAGATCGGCGATGCGGTTACGGAAGGGGAGAAGCTGCAGTTCCAGGGAATGCCCAGTTTTTCGCCTGAGATGTTTCGTTATGTGGAAAATAACGATCCCATGAAATTTAAGCAGCTGGCCAAAGGACTGGAGCAATTGATGGATGAGGGAGTTGCACAGCTTTTTATAAGTGTGGCCAACGGCCGGAAAATTATTGGTACAGTGGGCGCACTACAGTTTGATGTGATCCAGTACAGGCTTGAGCACGAATATGGAGCAAAATGCAGATATGAGCAACTCCCCATGCACAAGGCCTGCTGGATTGAAACAGATCACTTAGTGAAGCTGAAAGATTTCAGACTCAGGAAGTACCAGCAACTGGCTACCGATAAAGAAGGTCGCGAGGTCTATATGGCCGAATCGCCCTATGCCCTGCAAATGGCCCGTGATAATTTCCCGGAGATCAACTTTCACTTCACATCAGAATTCTGATCCGCTTCATAACGCTGCGGAATCAATCAAAAACCAGGTCAAGATATTCAAGCCGACCTTGGGTCCACTGAGTGAAGTAAAGGAGTTCGTAATCCATATCGATATCCACGCTCTCCCATCTAAGGTTTTCTCGTTCAATGGCCCCGCTCCTTTTCAGAAGATCGGTATAAAACCGGGCAGGTGCCAGCAGTGCGTCCAGTTTAAAGATCGATTCCCTGTAACGCTCCCATCCGTCTTCAAGCAAATCGTTGAACTCCTCCACATCCTGCTCCATAAGCCGCTTATAGAGATTGTTTTCAAGCATGCCACTGGAAGTGCTTTCTTCTCCATGCCACATGATTCCCCAGGAAGCCTCCAGGTCCCAGGGAAGCATCAGGAAATGGGATTCATCCGCATACCTGGCCAGGAAGTAATTCTTAATGATATTATCATGTGCTAAAATCAGGTTGGTAAAAAGGTAGTAGTCGGCTGCAGCGGACAGATTTAGCAGAGTGTCAATACGCTCTGAAAAAACTTCATCCTCCGCAAAGACCACAGTTTTTCTAAGTTCAGCTAGGGGTTCCCAACAAAAGAGATGATCCGGATAGACCTGTTCCCAGCCCTCCCATATTATGGACGTATCTGGTTCACTGTTGTAAGTTTGAAAAGCGGTGGCGCCTCCGGCCCATGTAATGGCTTTGTACAGGACTCCCTCCGATCCGGGCTGACCCTGAGAAAGCTTGATCAATTTTTCATCCAACTTTTCTGAGAGGCAATAGAGCCCCATATATCTCTGATTGATAAACAGTTCTATGTATTTGCACTGAATACCGGGCTTCAGTGTTCTAAATGGTGTTTCGCTCTTACTGTCCCACATCTTCTCCCAAATTTCAAAGGAGAGCTTATTACGCATACGGAGGCGATCCACATACATGGCATCCAGGATCCAGTCTTCCCCATACCTCATACCAAGCAAAGGCGCTTCATGATCATTCCCATACCTGTCCGCCCATAGCTCCAGGCCGTAGGACTTCTTTTCATGTGCGGCAGAGGTCCTGCCACGGATCTCAATTCCGGCGTAGCTTGTATATAGTCGCGTTTCAGCTGCTCCGTCTTTCTCATTGGCATACGCTAACTCCACCCAGGAAAGGACCTTGGGTTCATCCGGAATTTTTGTTTCTGTATTAATTTGAAGCAGGGGAAGGTTTGTGAAATAGAGTTGAAATGTATGAGTCCCTTCACTGTTACGGGCAACAACAGTATAGGGACGATTCACCACTACCTCCCCAAGATCATTTTCCTCATCCGCTTTCAGTTTGATGCCATCAATCTCCACGTCGTGATAAGAGCCAAAGCCAACATGGGGCGTAAATGAATTAAGAGTATCTGAAGGCAGGGGATAAAGTAAGAGCTTGGATTTCAGATCGGCAAAGGCAAATACCTGGTCAAATTCAAGTACCTCTTCGGATACGACCTGCACTTCAGGCTCATCGATTTCCTGCTCCATATAACAAGCCCTGAGGAGTCCAATACTTAAAATTCCCAGGGCAAGAAGCTGATTATGAGAAGCGATTGCCATCAAAACTTATAGGTGTAATTGGCTCTTAACATGTAGATCATGGCTGGTTCTACTTCGTTTATTTCTCTGTTGAATCCAAGGGCAAAGCCAAAAACTCCAAATTTTCCCGGCTCGTATTTGACGCCTCCCTGAATACGGAAATACTCGAATTCAGGGGTTTGATTGGGTGAGAACAGCTGGAAAATCTCCGCTGAAACATAGGGTTTGAACTTCTTAAAATCGTCATATCTGATCCGGATACGGTTCCGCACATACTTCTCATAATCCACCCCCTGATCAAGGAGATTAAAACCCTCCACCTCTTTCTGATACCTCAGTCGGTAGTGGATACTAATATAATCCAATTGCCCCTTGTACCTCAGATCAAGGTTGTAACGGGTCAGTGTTTCATAGGTGCCGTCAGATTTCCTATCCCTGGTATACCTGTATCCAGCCTCCAGTGCAAAATTTTTATTGATTCTGTACCGGACTCCGGCATCGGTAAAATAGTTATTAATTTCGCTGATATCCTTCTTGAATCTGATCTCCTCAGCAAGAGAAAAGGTCCAGTCCTTTCCCACTTTCTTTTCCAGAGCAACACCTGTCCAGAGTTGCAGGTCACGCACCACCTTAGTTTCCTGACCGGCCAGTGGCAGGACGGAAAGCAGGATGATGGTTAATATCAGGAGTCTGACACCTGAGTTTTCATATTTCATTGCAGTGCTAATTTTCATAAAGGAGCAATTCGGGATATAGCGGATTTGGGATGCTAACCCTTACATTCTCAAAGGACATTTGTATGATATCAGCGGCCCAGTGTTCCCTGTTCATGTTCCAGACATCATACACATGGTTGTCCAGGCTTTCTGAGTTGGCAACATGGATGAAACCATGATGCGGGAAATCGTAACAGTCACCGTACCTGATTCCAATTCCGTTCCCGATAAACCTGCACGATTCCACTTCCACCAGGTGGTTTGGACTGCTGTAGCCCAATTCAAGTCCCTGACCATTGTTGGTGAAGAGTGAATTGCTTATCTGGTGCAGTTTTATCACGGAATGGCCGCTGGAAAGGGCTGCTCCCTCGTGAAAGTTCGCTTCAAACCTGCAGTTGTTAATACGCACTTCCCCACCTCCGCTGGCCCCGCTGTCCAATCCATCATCCTTGGCATACATAAAAACACAGTTGTTTATGGATGCATTGCATTCACTCAGGTAGAGTCCATCGTTGTCCTCATCCCTGTAATCGTAGCTATCATCTGGAAAATCAGTAAAGACACAGCGATTCATAACAAGTTCCGATTGGTTCATCTGCCCCCCGGTTTTGGCCCTCTGTACCAGACAATCACTCAGTTCAAGAGTACATGAAACAGGATAAAAAACCTGTCCGATATGATCGTTTATATAACAGTGGTCCAGCGCCAGTTCTCCGTTTTCGCTATAAAAGAGCGCTTGTCTTCCGGCATGACCATAGTTGTATCCATCACCGCTATGGTAACCGCTCCTGCTAAAGATGGTATAGCTTGCTTCCACACGGTTTCCTGCTGAGCTTCCAATAAAGCCGCCCCAATAGTTCTCCTCATCGCTGCAGGTGACTGTAAGTGGGGCGTCGGCTGATCCGTCCAGGATTAGCAGGCCATTATTGATGATATTGACTTCCGGGTCGATGGTAATAAAGGATCCGCTGCCTATACTTAAAGTGATGCCTTCCGGAATGCTTAATTGCGAAGGGACATGTATATAACTTCCCGGGGGAATATATGTATCGCCTTCAAGTTCGCCGCTCAGCAACAGGGGAGGTGTCTCAATGGGGCTGATATTCACAAAAAAGTTCCTGTGATCGATTATCAGTGCTGTTTCACTATTGCTTCCCGGTATCTGAAGTGAACCCACGCCTCGCTTGATCCTGAACTTGAGGGAGCCAAATTCAGCATCCAGGTTGCTATCCGAATGGGTGAGTTCTTCACCAAGCAGAACAATCAGTGGAACAGCAACTCCCTGGGGAGCTGCAGCCGTATAAATTAGTTTAACCGTCTGATCCCCGATTTCTCCGGCTACAGGCTCCAGCGGAGTCCAGGGTGGTAGTCCCCATTCTGTGTTTCCCCGTTCCGGATCCAGAATTACCAAACGTATCACCTCCGGTGTGTTTTGACCAGAACGCTTCAGGTAGATCTCTAAATGGTAGTATCCTGCTGTTTTGAGTTCAAGCAGATTCAGGTTGTGGACTTCCGAACCATTCACCACAAGCCGATCCACCTTTTTTCCCTTATATGATAAACAATTCACAAGCATACCGCTGGTATAGTCCTTTTTGTCGCTTAGATCATCCAGGGATAGTCCCAGGGGACCTGTCTCACATGAAAAAAGGAAAACAAAAAGGGCTAATACGTTCAATCTCCAATCCCTCATGGTTGAATATCTTCAAGTTGTTCTTTCATGGCAGAAAGCCGCTCTTTAAGCATAGCCTTTTTTTCTGCCATGTTTTCTTCCCAGAGTTTGAAGCTCGTTTCATGCTGATCAAACTGTGATTGAAAAATCACTTCCTTATTATAATAAAAGGGGGTCAGTTCATTTTTTACCTGCTCAAATATCTGATCAATATCTCCTGCGCTCATCTTTTCCAGCATGACCGCCACGCTGCTTTCATAGCGGCCATACATATAGGGATCCATAGCGATGGCATAGTCCAGGTCGTCTTCAATGGAAAAGATCAATTTGTTCCCAATCTCATTCAGAATATCCTGGTGGGAACCATAATAGCGATCTCCAAAGAGATGGCCTGATCCCCAGGTGAGGCCCACTTCATGAGGATAGCTCCGGAAGAGGTCATCGTAATCCCAGGGAATGATGCTGAACCTGATCTGATCCTGCTGGACCAGGGCATAGAAAAAGACCTCATCTGTATAATCGCCATTTTGCAGAAGGTAATCAATAGCCATCTTCCTGAAATATTGGTCCATATCCATTCTTAGATTCAGTGCATTGTACAGTTCTTCTCCCTGGAGAAGGGGTAGCTTACTGTATATCTCCCTGAATCTTGTTTCATAATTTTCTCTTGGAATGGAATGGTAGGAGGGTTCATATTCAGCATCTGCAATGCTGTTGTAGTATCCCCGGCGAAGAATATATTCTGAACCATGCTCCTTGTAGTATTTTTCAGGATCTTCAACCAGCAGATAGACTCCCTGGCTGATTCCATTGATTTTCAATTCCACATACCTGTAAAACAGTGGCATGATCTCCTGCTTCTCCAGGATTCCATATCCTATCCTGTTCTCTATGTAGGTATAATCCATGGCCATGGCAATCAACTTGAATCTACTGAGCTTTTTTATCTCGGATCCGTTTATTGCGGTCAGAGCCACAGCCTGGTTTAAGTTCACCATATAACTTTTCCGCTGAAACCGCAGGGCACTTTTACCTCGGGTTCTGATTTCCTTCAGGTCCAGTGGCCAGTTATCCAATGAAAATGTCATTTGCGGCTCATAAATGGTGTAGCTTGTATCCCTGCTGTCATAGATGAATTCCTGCATCTCCGGACTGACCGACAGCTCAAACACAGCACCACTGTATAGGGGTACTTCCACCTCTTTATAGCATGAGCTAATCCAAATAAGAAATATAGCTGGTATAATGAATCTGAAATATCTCAATTTTCCTCTTTGAATTTATGACAGCAAAGAAAGTAAAAATGGTGCATATGGAACTGTTCTATTAGCGGATATGACTATATTCGTAACTCTCATTTATAACAAATATTGCATGAAATATCGTTCACTTTTCTCAGTTTCATTCTTAATGTTTTCCGTGCTACTCTCGGCTCAGCGAGCAGATTGGGTTGCAGGGTATGCAGACGGATGCACCTCCATCACCGTAGGAAAAGCAGCAACCATCGATGGATCGGTAATTACTTCACATACCGACGACAGTCACCGTACCCGCTCATGGATGGATGTTGTTCCGGCACGTACGCACGAAAGCAATGCTACGAGCACCATGTATAAAAGGGTAGCCTCTGATTCATTTGCCATGCCCACATACAGTCACCTCCCCATTGGGGAAATTCCTCAGGTAGAAGAGACCTACCAATTTCTCAATACAGCCTATCCATCCATGAACCAGTATCAGCTGGGTATTGGAGAATCCACATTTGGAGGGAGGGAGGAGCTACAATCAGATGCCGGTCTGATCGACTGTCAGCGGCTCTGCCGCCTTATGCTTGAACGTTGTAAAACAGCCCGGGAAGCCATCGAACTGGCCGGAGAGCTGACGGGCAAATATGGCTGGAACGATTATGGTGAGGTGCTGACCATTGCAGATAAGAAAGAGGTCTGGCACCTGGAAATTCTGGGTCCCGGAAAAGGAAAGACCGGTTCCGTATGGGTGGCCCAGCGAGTCCCTGACGATCATGTTGCAGTGAATGCGAATGCCAGTACCATCAAGGAGATTAACCTGGAGGACCGGGACCACTTTATGGCCAGTGAGAATATATATAGTTTGGCTGAAGAAGCAGGCTGGTGGACCAAAGGGGAACCCTTTCTCTTCTGTTATGCTTATGCCCCCAACAGCCGAACCTCCCTGGCAGCCAGGAGAAGAGAATGGCGGGTTTTTGATCTGCTGGCTCCTTCACTGAAACTGGATCCAAATGCTGAGAACCACCCTTTTTCTGTGAAACCAGACAACCTGGTCTCACTGGCAGATCTTCGCATGATTTTCTCGGACTATTACGAGGGTACTCCCTTCGATATGACCAAAGATTTGCTGGTAAGTGATGAGCAGGGAAAGAGCATGATTTCTCCATTGGCCAATCCACACCTTCCCTACGATATGAATAAACTTCTCCGCATTAATGGGGGATGGGGATGGCGTGGTGAAAGAACCATCGCCCGATGGTACACCATGTATGCCACAATTATACAGTGCAGGGATTGGCTGCCAGATGAAATAGGGGGCGTGGTCTGGCTGGCCCAGGATAATGTGGCCACTTCCATTTATGTACCGGTCTACTGTTCGGGCACTGATCTGCCCTCATCTTATAAAACTCCTGGGCGTCCCAATGGATATACCCATGAGTCAGCCTGGTGGGCTTTTAACAGACTGGGGACGCTTACAGCCCAACGCTGGGGCGATATGCGTTACGATGTGAACAAGGTTTGGGACAGCTGGCAGGAAGAACTCTTCCTCGGACAGGCTGAATTTGAAGAGCAGGCCCTTGATCTTTATAAAAGGGGCAAGAAAGAGGAGCTTGTCTCTTACCTGACAGGGCATACCCTGGAGTGGGGCGACAAAGTGGTAGACCAAGCGTGGAAGCTGGGAGATATGCTTTGGACCAGGTATGATGAAAAATTTTAAACTATGAGCACTTCCCCAAATCGTCGTGGATTTGCAAGCGACAACAATGCAGGTGTACACCCCAATATCCTGAGGGCATTAGCAGAGGTAAATGATGGCCATGTGATCGCCTACGGTGACGATCCCTATACGGAAAAGGCAAATACTAAACTCAGGGAGATCTTTGGACAGGAGGTTGAACCATTTTTTGTATTTATCGGCACAGCAGCCAATGTATTGGGTCTCTCAACCATTACCCAGCCATATCATGCCGTCATCTGTCCCGAAACAGCTCATATCAATGTGGATGAGTGTGGTGCTCCGGAAAAGTTCACGGGCTGTAAATTACTGAGCTGCAGCACACCCGACGGGAAGTTGACTGTTGATATGATCGCTACTCATATGCATGGGATCGGTTTTGAACATCATGTACAACCCAGGGTGGTATCCATTACCCAGGCAACAGAACTGGGTACTGTATATACAATCGATGAGATCAGGGAGATTGCCAGCTACACACACAAGCATGGCATGCTGCTCCATATGGATGGAGCCAGGATCAGTAATGCTGCTGTTTCACTTGGGTGTGGATTTTATGAGATGACCGGTGGGGCAGGAGTGGATGTGCTTTCCTTCGGGGGGACCAAAAATGGGATGATCTATGGTGAAGCGATTATTTTTTTCAACCAGGCCCTCTGTGAAGATTTCAAATACAGACGGAAGCAGGGGATGCAGCTGGCCTCAAAAATGAGATACATTGCTGCCCAATTCAGTGCCTTCCTGGAAAATGATCTCTGGAAAAACAACGCCAGTAATGCAAACAGGATGGCACAGAAACTATATGAAGCTGTGAAGGATATTCCTGGCGTAGAAGTGACCCGCCTGGTGGAGTCCAATGCGGTTTTCGCAAAGGTTCCTCCGCACATTGTACCAACATTACAGGAGGAATTCTTCTTCTATGTATGGGATGAGGAGAGTTCGGAGGTAAGATGGATGTGCTCCTTTGATACAAGTGAAGAGGATATAGAATCTTTCGCTTCCCTGCTCAGGTCCCTGCTTTAATCAGGGAATCAGAAGAGAACTGTCCCCGTAACTCAGGAAGCGGAATCCCTCCCCGAGCGCATAGTCATAGACTTTTTTCCAGTCTTCTCCTATCCACGCTGCAATCAAAAGCAGCAGGGTGCTTCCCGGCATATGGAAATTGGTAAGCAGACCACTGATGGTTCTGAAGCGATATCCCGGTACAATCATCAGCTGGGTGGAAAAGTGCAAATACTCCAGTTCGTGCTGTTCACAATATTCCAACAGGGCTTCGATACTCTCAGACAAAGGGATTTCCTGCGGTAAATTCTCATTGTCCCATTGCAGGATGGACAGTGTTGATGGGGCGGCCGGAGCCTGCTCCTTTATTTTTATACCCAGCCAGTAGAGCGATTCCAGACTGCGGGTACTTGTGGTGCCCACAGCAATCAATCCATCGCTTCTTTTCAACCATTGCTCCAGAAAACTCCTGGTCACCACCACCAGTTCCGAATGCATGGAGTGGTCCCTGGCATTCTTCTCCTTTACAGGAACAAACGTGCCGGCACCCACATGGAGCGTTACATGGGCCAATGGGATTTTCTCCTGCTCCAGCTGCTGCATCATCTCACCTGTAAAGTGCAAACCTGCTGTGGGTGCAGCTACCGAGCCATTATTCAAACTGTATATGGTCTGGTAACGCTCCCTGTCGCTTTCCTCAGCTTTCCTGTTCAGATAGGGTGGGATCGGAGTGCTTCCCGACTGTTCAATGATCTCTCCAAACGTCACTCCGCTTTGCTGCCAGCGAAACTCAACCTTGAATCCTTCACCGCTTCTTTCAATGAGATAGGCCTGCAACTTTAGCGCTGCACCATTGATAGTGGTGTGCAAAGAGACCGGACCACTCTTCCATTTTTTTGCATTTCCAACCAGGCAAAGCCAGGTGGCTGTGGTTTCGGCCTGGAAGGACAATTCATAGTCAGCAGGATTGATGGGCTCCAGGCAGAAAATCTCAATGCGTGCCCCTGTTTCTTTTTTAAAGTTGAGACGGGCCTGGATGACCCTGGTATTGTTAAAGACCAACCATGCTCCTGAGGGCAAGTGTTCCGGCAAAGTGCTAAATCGGTCCTGTGAGATGTCCCCCTTCTCATAAAGCAATAATTTGGATGCTGATCTGTCGGCCAGAGGATACCTGGCAATGCTGGATTCGGGCAGCCTATACTTGAAGTTCTCAATATGGGTGCTTGGCTCAGGCATGTTTTATGAATGATGTCGGCAAAATTAACTAATTTTGCATAGTTCTTTAAAATTTTGCAGTAGTTGATCCTGTCGCTGCAGGCTTCGGCCTGTGGAGGAAAGTCCGGGCAGCTAAGGGTACCGCACTGTTGAAAAACAGATGTCTGTGAGGGCATGGGTGCAAAGAAGAAAATAACCGCCTCCTCACGGAGGTAAGGGTGAGAAGGTGGGGTAAGAGCCTACCAGTGTGGCGGGTGATCGTTACAGCTGTTTGTCCTGCGGGCTGAAAGGCCATGTATACCGGCATTATAAAAGCTACCCGCTTCTGCCGGGGGGTAGGCCGCTTAGAAAAATGACAGGGATCCTTTAAACAGGATACAGAACCTGGCTTAACAACTACTGCATTTTTTTATTCTACAGCAGGTTTCCCAAAAAGAGCGGAATCCAGTGCTTTATTGAATTCAATGGATTCGAAGGTAATAGTACTGAAAAGCTGTCCACTCATTTTCGATCCCATATAGTGAGCCACAGGTACACCCTTTATGGTTTTATAGTCTTTCATCTCCATTTCAATCTCAGTATCCATCCCGTTAACTGACTGACGTGTAATAACTTTAGACAACAGGGAGCTTTCCTTGGAGATAAAGATGACCATCTCATCCCCTTCAGCTTTGGTAAGTTTAATCTTATATGCAGATCCGTCTTCGCTGGTTCCTAGCAATTCAAGATTATTTCCCATTTCCTTATAGTTCAAGAGAGGACTGTCCATATTGGCCTGATCGAGGACAACTTTAATTTCATTAATTCCCATTTCCTTGGGTTCGGTAACCCCCATGGCCGGGGCATAGGTCCAGCCTGTGGTGCCATTGTAAGTTGTGACCATCTGAGATCCCATTAAGGCCATTTCCATCCTGAAATTGCTGGGTCTGGCATGATACATGGTCATCTCTGTCTCCATTCCCATAGCAACTATGTTTAGCTTACCTTTCATTACGGTGGAGGTGATATTTGACATTTTATCCTGGGCCGAAGCTTTGAAATGATCGTTTAGTATTTTATCCAGGTCCTGTGCTGCCAGGGAGCTAAGTGCAAAAGCTGCAAGAACGAGAGAAATAGTAAGTCTGCGCATGGTAATAAAGTTTTAAGTTGAAATCAAAATTACATATTAATTACGACATCTCGAAGTCGCTTCAGTTTTCTTAATAGTTCGTCCAGGAGTGCCATCCGGAGCATATTTGCCCCATCCGATTTGGCCTTCGAAGGATCGGGAT
The DNA here is from genome assembly GCA_030637895.1 of Bacteroidota bacterium. Classification (GTDB taxonomy): domain Bacteria; phylum Bacteroidota; class Bacteroidia; order Bacteroidales. Next base: position 26,638 of record DAOWFP010000074.1, read on the forward strand.
GGGTCTCCAGGAAAATACCATCTGCACCAACCGCTATTCCCGCTTTAGCCAGGTTTTCGATTAGTTCTGGTTTGCCCCCTGTTATACCACTGGCCTGATTGGGTTGCTGCAGGGAATGGGTTACATCCAGAATGACCGGATAACCAAAGAGTTGCATCTCCGGGATTCCCCTGAAATCAACCACCAGGTCCTGGTATCCAAAGGTGGTGCCACGCTCGGTGATCAATACCCTGTTATTGCCCGATTCGACTATTTTATCCGCAGCAAACTTCATGGAGCCGGGCGACAGAAACTGCCCCTTTTTAACAGATACAGCACGTCCTGTTCGGGCACATGCAACAAGAAGATCGGTCTGCCGGCACAGAAAGGCAGGAATCTGCAGAACATCAACATATTCAGCTGCTCTTTCTGCCTCTTCAGGACTATGTACATCTGTGATTACGGGCAATGAAAATTGCTCTCCTACCTCCTTCAGTATTTTCAGGGCTTTGTCATCACCGATCCCCGTAAATGAATCAATGCGGGAACGGTTGGCCTTTCTGTATGAGGCCTTAAAAACAAATGGAAGCTGATATTTTTCGCTCAGTCCATTGATATGTTCAGCAATATTCATGACCATATCCCTGTCTTCCACAACACATGGTCCGGCTATCAACAGGAACCCGTCTCCATCGCCATATCGAATGGAAGGAATCACATCTCTAAAATCCTTACTTTTTACCATAATTTTTCATCTCTTTCCACATCTTGTCCAGTCGTGCTCGCATCTCCTCTTCGCGGGGATTCTCTCCCGGCTGGTAAAATTGTGGTGTTTCCAGATTCTCCGGAATGTAGTTTTCCCGGACAAAATGATCTTTGTAATTGTGAGCGTACTGATAATTCTCTCCATAACCAAGGTCCTTCATCAACGACGTTGGTGCATTCCTTAGATGGAGTGGTACCGCCAGATTCCCTGTCTTCTGTACCGTTTGCAGTGCCTCGTTGATGGCTGCATAGGCTGAATTGCTTTTGGGTGAAGCGGCCAGGTAGATCGTTGTTTCCGAGAGTATGATCCTGGACTCAGGCATTCCGATCATATTAACCGCCTGGAAACAGTTGGTGGCCATTAACAGGGCATTTGGATTGGCCAGGCCTATATCTTCCGATGCAAGGATAACAAGGCGGCGGGCAATAAACTTTATATCTTCACCTCCGGCAAGCATTCTGGCCAGCCAATAAACTGCCGCATCGGGATCGCTCCCTCGCACCGACTTAATAAAAGCGGAGATAATGTCATAATGCATCTCACCATTTTTATCATAAATGGCCATATTCTCCTGTAGCCGGTCAGTGACCATGGCATCGGTGATTTCAATGACCTGCTCCAGGCTAAAATTCTCATCGGAACTTTCCGATTTAACAACCACCTCCAGGGTATTCAATAACTTCCTGGCATCGCCACCTGAGTATTGAAGCATGGCCTTATTCTCCAGGATAGAGATCTTCAGCTTTTTCAGGTAGGGGTCCTTTTCCAGAGCACGCAGGAGAAGCGATTCAAGGTCCTCCTTCGATAAGGAATTCAGGATATAGACCTGGCAACGTGAGAGCAGGGGGGATATCACCTCAAAAGATGGATTCTCGGTGGTGGCCCCTATCAATGTTACAATGCCCTGTTCAACTGCTCCCAGCAAAGAATCTTGTTGGGATTTTGAGAAACGGTGAATCTCATCGATAAAAAGAACAGGATTGGGCTGGTTGAAAAACTGGTTTTTTTTTGCCTTCTCAATAGTCTCCCGAACATCCTTAACGCCTGACTGAATAGCACTTAAACCATAAAAGGGACGGTCGAGCTGTTTTGAGATAATAGCGGCCAGGGTGGTTTTGCCCACACCAGGGGGTCCCCATAGAATAAATGAGCTAAGGGAACCCGAGAGTACCATTTTACGTATAACCGCATTGGGACCCACAAGATGCTCCTGTCCGATATAGTCCTCCAGGGTCACTGGACGCATACGATCGGCAAGAGGTTGATTGGGGAACTGAAATGCGGGAGACATGCTAGCAAATTTAGGTTTTTTTTCTTTGTCGCGAATGTAAACCATATTATGATGAAACGAATTTATATAAGGGCCAGGTTGATTTTATCAATCGTAGCAGGAGGACTATTGAGTCCCTTGCTATCCCAGGCACCCTCGGCGGAGTTTATTTCAGGAGGTGTAGAAGATTCGGAGACGATTTTGCAGGAGTATCTGAAACCTTATGCCAATATACTGGGTTCGGACTTGAATGCCGGCTGGTACAATACAGCCAAGCCACATGAGCTTGGCGGATTGGATGTAACAGCCACAGTTAGTTGGGCCACAGCCCCGGCATCAGCACTCTCTTATGATCTGGCTACATTGGACATCAATGGTAGCATTGAACCAAATCCTGGTACTGTTGCACCTACTATTGCCGGAGAACAGGAACCTCGCCCCGGCCTCTCTTATTCAACTTTGGTCGACATGGGAGGGGGGAACATGCAGGAAGTGGTCTACTCCAGCATTACTGTACCCGATGGGACAGGGGTCGACTTATTCCCGCTTCCCATGGCCCAGCTAACGGTTGGGCTGCCCGTCGGAACTGATGTATCTGTCCGCTTCATCCCAACGGTAGGATACAAAGATTATGGAGAAATCGGACTTTGGGGTGTAGGGGGGAAGCACTCTATTTCTCAATGGCTGCCCTTTCTTAAAGAGATGGAATTTCTCGATATAAGCGTACAAGGAGGATATACAAAGGTCTCTTCATCGGTTCATGTAGTGGTTGAACCCCAAGCCCTGGTGGAAGTGGATAACTATCCCGATTATGACTGGGTCGACCAGAATATTACACAGAAGGTGGAGGGGTGGACTCTCAACCTGATTGCTTCTCAAACCTTTCCGGTGATCACTTTCTATGAAGGGCTAGGCTATGCCAGTTCCATGGTGGAGTTGCTCCTGGAGGGTCACTATCCCATTAATTATGTGATCCTGGATGAGACCAGCGACGATTTCGGAAAGGTCAGCTACGAAATAGAGGAGAACCCCATAGAATTGAAATACAATAACTTTAACAACCTGCGTGTGAATGTGGGGGCAAGGATCAAGCTTGGAGTTCTGACCCTCCATTACGACTTTACCCATACACTTTATTCCACCCATTCGGTGGGCATTGGGATAAGCTTCAGGTAAGAGGTGTACTACAGGAAATTAAAAACCATTCAGACTCATCGTTACAGTTGGGATCAAAAGGAGCCATCCCAGGAAGATTAAAATGGCCATGAATGGCAAAACCCACTTTAACCACTTTTCATAAGGTATTTTAGCAACACCCAGTACACCTATTAGCACAGGGGAGGTGGGTGTGATCATATTGGTAAATCCATCACCCAATTGAAAAGCCATCACAGTGGCCTGCCTCGATACACCAATGAGATCGGAGAACTGTGACATGATTGGCATGGTAAGTGCCGCCTTTGCCGAACCGCTGGGAATTACAATATTGATAAAGGTCTGGATCATATACATCATGCTTACCGAGGCCAGCTTGCCGAACTCCTGCATCGATTGGGCAATACTGTACAACATAGAGTCGATGACCTTTCCATCCTCCAGGATCACAAGGATTCCTCCTGCGAGTCCAACCACCACAGCAGCCGAGAGAATGTCCCGCATCCCCTCAATAAAAAGCTTTGTGATCTGATTAGCACTCCTGTTCATGGCCATTCCTGAAAAAATTCCCATTACCAGGAACAGGGTGGCAATCTCTTTGACGAACCAGCCATATCCCATAACCCCTACGATCAGATATATAATGGTGAAAACCAAGATATTCAAAATAAAGAAATGAACCGATTTGCGAAGCGAAACAACTCCCGATATGGCAAATAACCCGGCTATGACCGGTAAAAAGCTGAAGGTATATTCGTTGTTTCCAATGCGAAGGGTAGATATGGGCTCCAGGATAGCAAAAACAGTCATTCCCGCCAATAGGATAGCGAATGTGATCCATGCCATCACAGGTGTCCTGTGCTCCAGGTGATCCAGATCAATCCCCTCTTTACCCCTCCAGTAGCTGTCCGATTCATACACGGGGGAAGCCTTGGGATCCTTTCGGATACGTGCTGCATAACGAAGCACCCAGGCAATTCCAACAAGGTTTACAACTACCCATACGAAGAGTCTGTATTCTATTCCTGAAAAAAGTGGCAGGCTGGAAAGTCCCTGGGCAATGCCAATGGTGAACGGATTCAGCAGCGCCCCGGCAAATCCCAAACCGGCACCAACAAAACACATACTTAGTCCGACAATGGAGTCATAGCCCATGGAGATGGCAAGAGGAACAAAAATGATGATAAATGCAATGGTCTCTTCACTCATCCCAAAAGTTGCTCCAAACATGCTGAATACCAGCATGATCATTGTGATTATCATATTGTCTACACCCAAAAATCTGAAAAAGCGGTAACGCTCCAGCTTCCTGACCTGCGCCAGGAATGACTGGATCCCCACATCGATTGCTTTGCTGTCATTCATGATCCAGAAGGCACCACCTATGATCAGGATGAAAACGATGATATCGGCCTTGCTGGCAAATCCGTCAAACAGGGCGCTGAATAATTGCCATGTTTGGGGATGTTTCTCAGCGTCATGAAAAGATCCTTCTACTATGACCTCCCGCATAGTCCCATTCACATCCACAAGCTCTCTGTCAAACTCCCCTCCTGGAAGTATCCATGTAAGTACCACCGCTGCTGCGATAAAGAAAAAGATGATTACATAGGTATGCGGGATAGCAATTTTTTTGGCCATAGTTATGCTTATTCAAGAATACAAATATGAATGAAAATTTTAAAGGGAATAAAATTTCTTAAATTTATCCCCTCTAAACAGCCTCCTATGTTGTTGCTCCGTACGCTCTGCACCTATGCCCTGGTTCTTCTTTCCTTTCATTTACCTGCAATAGATCAAACCAGAGTTGATAGTCTGAAGGCCCAGATTGAGGGGAATGTTCCAGACTCGACCCGTTCCCGCTTGCTCTTTGACCTGGCAGAAGAGCTGGGGGCCTCAGATACACTCCTGGCATTCTCCAGCCTGGAAAGAGGGAAGGAGATTGTGGAGAGTCTCAACGATATTGAGGGACTGGGACGGTACTACAAAGTGCTTGGTAAGATTGAATCCCGTTGTGGACTCTATGATCAGGCGATCCTGCACTATGACCGTGCTATGGCCTATTTCAATGAAGCAGATGATCAGCTGAGTTTCTATGAAACGGTCAAGGAGAAAGGAAATGTTCATCTCCGCAGGTCAGAATATCCCCAGGCCATGAACCACTACGAGTCAGCCCTGGACTATTACAGGAGAAGTAACAATTTGATCGGTGTCAGCCGTTGCCTGAACAATATGGGTATTATTTATAAAAATAAGGGTGATTACGTGGAAGCACTGTCTGCCTACCAGGAATCTGTAGTCTACCTGGACAGTATCCGGGATGCATATGATATTTCACAGGCCTATATAAATATGGGCAATCTGTTCGTCCTGCATGGGATCTACGAGAGAGCACTTGAGTATTATGGCAGGGCTCTTGAGATTGCAGAAAGAAATAATTACCAGAATAATATATCACTCTTACTCTCCAATTCAGGCGTGATACAGAATAAAATAGGAAACTATGACGAAGCGCTCAACCTGTACCAGCATTCCCTCAGGGTCAGCCGATCACTTAATGACCCTGTACAGATAGCCAACTGCCTGATCAATATTGGTACCAATTATGCTGATATGGGTGAGCCAGAAAAGGGGCTTGAATATGTGCAGGAGGGCATGGATATAAAAATAGAACTGGGAGATGACAGGACCATTTCCAACTGTTACATCCACCTTGCGGATATCTATTCTATTATGGAGGAGCATGAGAAAGCAATTGAGCTTTTAAACAGGGCCATTCCCATAAAGGAGCAGCTGGATGAACCTGACGGGCTTATCAGGTGCTACCTGGGGCTGGGTTCCATTGCGCTTGAACAGGGACGTTCTTCTGAGGCAGTCCGGATGGCAGATATGGCGCTGGAGATTGCCCGGGAGATTCGAGCCATGGAGTATATTGCTGAGGGCTACCTGATTAAAAAAGAGATTGCGCTTATACAGGGTAATTATCGTTCGGCCTACCAGTTTGAAATACAGCATCAGCTCTATCGTGATAGCCTGATGGATGAAGCTACCGCCAAAGCTGCCATGGAGATGGAGTTCAGGATGCGTTCAAGGACGCTTCAGCAGGAAAATGAAAATCTGAAGATTCAATCCAACCTGGACCAGTTGCTGATGCGAAAAAGAACCATGGTATTTCACTCCAGCCTGGTGATTGTCTCTGTGCTGATACTAGCTTTGATCCTGGTGCTTTACTTCATGCGCCGTCATAAAAATACCTCCCTTAAACTGGAAGAGAAGAACCTGGTAATCACCAAACAGAACCTGGAGCTGGACCAGGTGAATAAAACCAAAGACCGGATGATGTCAATTATTGCCCATGATCTGAGGGGGACCATTGGCAACCAGTTAACTGCCGTGGAGGTATTGAACAGGATAGAAGGAGATGACAAGGTTGAGATAGACCGAAAAAGGCTGCTGGGCAACCTCAAGAATTCTGCTTCCTATTCTCTGGAATTACTGGAGAACCTGCTGCACTGGTCACGTCTTGAGGAGGGAGCATCCAACTACCACCCGGAAGAGGTGAAGCTAAATACACTGGTTAGCAACTGTCTGTCACTATACAGCGAAAGCGCTAAAAATAAGCAGCTTACTTTTGTCAAGGAAATCGAAGACACCTTCATCTGCTTTTCCGATAAAATTATGATGGAGACCATCTACAGGAACCTGATCTCCAATGCCATCAAGTTTTCAAATCCAGGTGGGACCATCACCATCAGACTTCGAAAGGTGGAGGGGATGATCCATTTTAGTGTGGTGGATCAAGGGATCGGCATGAGCAAAGAGGAAGCACATAAAGTGGCACAAAACGGTGGCATTACACGAAGGGGGACCGCCAATGAAAAGGGAGCGGGAATGGGATTGACCCTGATCAAGGAGTTTACAAAAATTCATAATGGGGAGCTTTCCATCACGAGCGAAGCAAACAAAGGCTCCACCTTTGAAGTTATAATTCCCTGCATAAATTAATTACTTTTGCCATGCAAAGCAACCTGCATGGATATCATTAAAAAATATTCCCCAGCCCTGCAGAAGGAGATTCTTGTTCACTTCAAGGAACTCATGCGCATTTGCGTCGATGAGTACGATAAACGATCCCTGGCTCTGGTGAAGAAGTCTTTTGGATTCCTTATGGAGCATACGGAGGAGGCACAGGAGTTTAATGGCATTCATCTGGTGAAATTTTCGGCAGGATTAGCGCAGATGGCGGTGAAGGAACTTGGCATGGATGCCATCGGAGTCTCTGCCGCACTCTTATTACACTGCGCAGAGCTAAATCAAATTCCGATTAAAGATATTGAATCGGATGTGGGGGAGCGAACCGCCACTGCTATTGAGGAGTTCTTAAAGATCAGTAAGCTGGATACCACCATTAATCAGGGACAGGCAGAGAACATGAGGAACCTGATTCTGACACTGGCAACCGACTTTCGTGTGATCCTGGTGAAAATAGCAGAGAGGCTCTACCTGATGAGACAAATGGAGCTCCACAATGAACAAGAGCGAATCGAGCTCTCTTGCGAATCGAGATTTATCTATTCTCCACTGGCCCACAGGCTTGGATTATACAATGTAATGTCAGAAATGGAGGATATCTCCATGAGTGTTCTGGAAGAGGAGGAGTATAAGTCCATTGCAGAAAAGCTTAAGGCTTCCACCCAACGAAGAAACCGGTTTATCAAGGAGTTTATTCAACCTCTTCAGGAGGACCTGGATAAGGAAAGGTTCCGGGCAGAAATCAAGGGAAGGCCCAAAGCGATCTCTTCTATCTGGAGGAAAATGAAGAAACAGAAGGTGGAGTTTGAAGAGGTCTATGACAAATTTGCCATCCGGATTATTATCGACACCCCTTTTAAAAAAGAGAAAGCTGACTGCTGGAAAGTATACAGCCTGATTACAGACCATTACCAACCCAATCCTGAACGCCTGCGTGACTGGATTTCAGCACCCAAGTCCAATGGTTATGAATCTTTGCATACAACTGTAGTAGTTCCCGGAGGTGAGTGGGTAGAGGTGCAGATCAGAACTGCCCGTATGAATGAGATTGCAGAAAAGGGACTGGCTGCACATTGGAAATATAAAGGGATCAAGGGACAGGCTGGTATTGATAAGTGGATCGAGCGGGTAAGGGAGACGCTTGAAAACTCTGAAATGGACGCTTCAAACCTTATGGAGGACCTGAAACTGAGCCAGTTCAGCAAAGAGATATTTGTATTCACTCCCAATGGCGATCTGAAAAAGTTTCCTGAGAATGCTACGGTGCTGGACTTTGCATTTGATATTCACACAGACGTTGGAGCCTCCTGTGCAGGAGCACGGGTCAACAATAAAAATGTCCCCATCCGTTACCGCCTGCAGAACGGCGATAAAGTGGAGATTCTGCGATCTAAGATGCAGAAACCCAAAATGGACTGGCTTAACGTGGTGGTCACTTCCAAAGCCAAGGGGAAAATCAAGCTGGCGCTGAAAGAGGCCAAGTTGAAGGAGGCTGAAAATGGCAAGGAGATCTTAAAAAGAAGGTTCAAGAACTGGAAGGTTGAATTTGACGACAGCAGTATCCGTAAGGTGATCCAGCACTTTAAATACAGGGATGCCATCGACCTCTATTTCGATGTGGCCACCGAGAAGGTAGAATTACTCCAGATCAAAGAGTTGCTTACCAGCAGCGAGAAAGCGCTTGAAGTTAAACCTGAAAGGATTGAAGAGACTACGGTTGACAGACTTGTGAAAACTGCCTCCAGGCAGTCGGGCGATTTCCTGGTCATTGATGAGAAACTGGCCAACGTTGAATACAAGCTGTCCCCATGCTGCAATCCCATCCTGGGCGATGCCATTTTTGGATTTGTGACCATTAGCTCAGGTATCTCCATACACCGGACCAACTGTCCCAATGCCCAGCAAATGCTCTCCCGTTACGGCTACAGGGTTGTGAAAGCACGCTGGAGCAGCAATGATAAAGATGTTTTTTTCCCTGTTACCCTGCTAATAACCGGGATGGATGACCTGGGGATCGTTAGCAATATTTCGGATGTGATTTCCAAGGACCTGCAGGTCAATATGCGATCCATATCCATTGAATCCATTGACGGGATGTTCGAGGGTAGCATAACGCTTTTTGTTAAGGATACCCAGCATCTTGAAGCGCTTACCCGTAAACTGAAGAAGGTAAAGGGGGTTTTGAATATCAAAAGGCTGGATACTTAGTAGCGGGGATCGGGCCTGTAAGGGAGCCTGGCCATCTTCTCCACCGTCATCCCCGGAAATCCAAACTCTTCGGTAATTTTGCCATAAAGCAGGTAGATGCCATTTCCCCTATAGGGGTGACGCTTCAGTGAATCTGGAAAGTTGACCACATCAAAGAATTCGCCCTCCACATCCAGGAAGGTACCAAAATTCATCCACTGTTTTTGCTTGGTCCGCACATGTTTGACGGTAACAAGATTGCCAAGCATACGTACTTTTTTACCCAGGTGCTCCATCATCTGTCGGGAGAGGATCTCCCCCCGGAAAGTGGTCTTTAGCAGCTCAAAAGTGGGAATGGTCACTGCAAAACCAAGGATCTCCAGCTCATCATAGCTGTTTTCAAGAGAGGTCTGTTCAAGTTCGGGCAGGATGAATTCCCGTTTCTGTACTGGAAACAGCTCCCTTATGGGATCCCTCTTTTTGCGGTTCCCCAGTATCAGGTGGGCATCCCATAAAAGCTCCTTCTTGCTCTTCCCGGTAAAGCGGAACGCAGAGATACGGATCAGGATAATCAGCTGATCAAGCCCAAGGGGCACGCGCTCGAGGAAATCCTCCAGGCTGCTGAATAGCCCGTTTTGTTCCCGCTCCCCCTTAATCATTCCCGCAACCTGCTGTTCCATATTCTGAATATGGATGAAGCCAATAAAAATATCTTTACCACTTATGGAAGTAAGATGATCACTCCGGTTCACGCAGGGAAGGTGGATGATGCCCCCCCAGCGGCGTGCTTCGTTAAAATAGACCCAGGTGCGGTAATATCCCCCGAAAT
>DAOWFP010000100.1 GCA_030637895.1 Bacteroidota bacterium
GGGCCTGGAAGCCGGACAGTCGGCCTTTTGAGCTATTTACGCCTGGCTCAAAGATCTGCTGATGTGGCCCGTTGAGCGTGTCGTTTCAGGAGTAGATGGATTGGATGAAGCTATTAAACAGAAGATCAGGAAGGAAAGTGCCGACCATATGATTGACCGATTGAGTGAGGCTGCCACCATGATCAACCCTGCAGATTCGACCCTGCTGGCCCTGGACTGGATGAATGGCCGAAGGACTCCCGATGCAAACCAGAACCTGAAAGGGGCCGTTATGGGCCTGACCCTGGGCACCGATGCACCTGCCATCTTCCGGGCGCTGGTTGAGGCAACCGCCTATGGTGCCAAAATGATTGTGGACCGATTTGTTGACGAGGGTGTACGCATTGATGGTGTGATCGCCCTGGGTGGGGTGGCCAAGAAATCGCCACTGGTGATGCAGATTGTGGCCGATGTACTGAACAAACCCATCAAAGTGGCCCGATCGGAACAGGCTGTTGCCCTGGGATCGGCCATGGCTGCCGCTGTGGTGGCGGGAGTACATAAATCTATCCCCGAGGCTCAGCAGGCCATGGGGGGCGGATTTGAAACCGAGTACCAACCCGATCCGGCTATGTCAGAGCTTTATGCGGATCTGTATGAGCAGTACAAACGTTTCGGACAATTTGTTGAGGAGGAGATCGGCCGGGTGGAATCAAACAAATAGTTTGTTATCTTTGTTCCATAGTATGTAAGTAAGCATATGCGAACACTTATTTTCATAAGTACACTCATTTTTTCTTTCTCCTCACTGCTGGCACAGTCGGCCGAAGAGGAGATAATCCGTCTGAAACAGCAGGTGGATGGTGTAGTATTGGAAGAGCCAGAGGAGGAAGAGCAGGCAGAGGACAAGGAGAAACCCGGTCACTGGAACTTTTCCGTGGGGACCAGCTACTCGTATATGAAGGGTTATGGTTCCGGAATGATGTTCTATACAGCACCAACTTACACGCTTGCTCTAAATGACCGCTGGTCGCTACATGGCGGTGTGGTGGCTTCTCATTACCAGGGTTTGAGCAATACGCAGCAAGGGGAGATGCTCTTGCCTGGATCATTTTCAAGCCTGGCTATTTTTGCTTCTGCGTCTTACCGCATGAGCGATCGCCTGGTCCTTCATGGCACCGGCATCAAGCAACTGGTTTCGGCTCCGGTTACTCCCTTCACGCCCTATCCCCTGGACGACTTTTCCCTTGGAGCTACCTATAAGATTGGAGATAACATAACCGTTGGTGCCTCAGTGCATATGCGAAATTACAGTGGGTATAGAGTCGGGTACCCGGTATCCTCCTTTGGGAACTTCGGGAATCCCTTCCATCCATCACCTTTCGGCTGGTAACTATGGCCGTTCTGCTTGCCTCTGTGGCCCCTGTCTTAATCATTCTTTTCTATATCTATTTCAGGGATAAGTATGATAAGGAACCCCTGGGTTTGCTGCTAAAAGCCTTGTTAATGGGTATCGTCATAATCGTTCCAGTGATTTTCATAGAGCGGATGCTGATGAACCTGATGCCACAATTGAGTAAGGTGGCAGCAGCTGCCTATCACGCTTTTGTGGTGGCAGGAAGTACCGAGGAGCTTTTTAAGTTTCTGGCCCTCTATCTGCTGGTCTGGAAAAGCCCCAGTTTCGATGAGAAATTCGACGGGATTGTTTATGCGGTCTTTGTTTCACTTGGTTTTGCCGGGGTGGAAAACGTACTGTATGTTATGGATGGAGGAATGCAGACCGCCCTGACCAGGGCTCTCACCGCAGTGCCGGCACATGCCATCTTTGGCATCACCATGGGCTACTATCTGGGGATCGCTCATATGTATAAGGAGTTGCAAGGCCCCTACCTGGCCAGGGCCCTCCTGGTACCCATCCTGCTGCATGGCATTTATGATTTTATCCTGATGGTGGAGGTCGGGTGGCTGCTGCTGCTGTTTATTCCTTATGTTATCGCACTCTATATCATGGGAATTAAGAAAATAAAAGAGCATTCTGATACATCCATCTTCAAACCCATGGAAGAGGAGGAGTAGGATCAATTCCCATCCTGTTTTGCATCACCATTGGCCCGGGTTCAGCCTATTTTTTAGTATATTCGGTAAACCCTAATTCCATATCATGTACGATTCAATCATTCCAACGGCCGATACCATACCGGTTCACTGGCTATGGTTCCAGGTGCTGCTCATCTTCACCTTCTTCATTCACATGATCCTCATGAATCTCCTCCTCGGGGGGAGTCTGCTTACAGCCTGGGATCTTCTCACGGGAAAGCTGGAGCTTAGGACATCGGGTAGCATCCCTACCCTGGTGGCTCTGACCGTAAATTTCGGGGTACCACCTCTTCTTTTTGTCCAGGTACTGTACGGTCATCTGTTCTACTCCTCTTCAGTGATGCTGGCAGTTCCATGGCTATTGGTGGTTCCCATTCTGATACTGGCCTACTATGGAGCCTATGTTTTTGTAAAAAAGTCTGATAAAGCACCTGTTTTATCCAAGGGGGCTCTGATCTTCACTTCCATCTCCCTGCTCTATATTGCTTTTGTATTTGTGAACAACAATACCCTGGCCATTCAACCCGGGCGCTGGGGTATCTATTTTAGTGATCCGGGTGGATGGAATCTGAATCTGGGCGAACCTACCCTCTGGTCACGCTACTTGCATTTCGTGCTGGCAGCCCTTGCCATTGGCGCCCTGGGCAGGGCCATTGCCTTCAAGTTTTCGAAAATGGATGACAAAGAAAAGCAGCCACAGATTAAACGAAATCTGAAGATCTTCGGATGGATCACATTGATCCAGTTTGGAGTAGGTAGCTGGTTCTGGCTTACCATGCCCAAAGCGGTCTGGCTAACTTTCATGGGTGGATCACTCTTTGCCACCGCCCTGATGATTAGCGGATGGTTGCTGGCCCTGCTGATCCTGCATAGCTCTTTTACTGGGAGAATAACAATTGCCATGATTCTGGGTGGACTGGAGGTGCTTGTGATGGTCATCGTCAGGGACCTGACACGAGCAGCTTATTTGAAGGAACAGTTCCATCCTTCGCAACTGGAGAATGTGAAGGAGGTATCCCCCTTTATCGCATTTTTGCTGGTATTCGTGGTGGGCGTGTATGCTCTTTACTATATGCTCCGGCTTATGTTAAAACCCAAAACTTCCCAATCATGAACTATCCGGTCTGGTATCTTCCCCACCTGGGAGGAGGATTGTTAATTGCAATCATTGCGGTTCTGCATGTGGTAATTTCACACCTGGCTGTGGGAGGTGGTTTGTTCCTTGTGCTGACCGAGCGTCAAGCGGTATTAACGAAGAACAATGCACTGCTTGAATATGTAAGAAAACATACGTGGTTCTTCCTCCTGCTCACCATGGTATTTGGTGGAATGAGTGGCGTGGGGATCTGGTTTATCATTTCACTGGTCAACCCGGCTGCCACCTCCAGCCTGATACACACCTTTGTGTTCGGGTGGGCCATCGAGTGGGTCTTCTTTATGGGGGAAATTGTGGCACTGCTGATCTACCATTACCGTTTTGGAAAGATGGATTCCAAGTCACACATGACCCTGGGCTGGCTCTATTTTATTTTCGCCTGGCTTAGTCTCTTTATTATCAACGGTATCCTGTGTTTTATGCTGACCCCCGGAAAGTGGATCGAAACAGGGTCTTTCTGGCACGGTTTTATGAATCCCAGCTTCCTGCCATCATTGATCTTCCGGACGTGCATTTCACTCATTTTTGCAGGAGTTTTCGGACTGGTCACCGGGGCATGGTTAAAGGACAAAGAGATGCGGCGGGCCATCTTTCGCTTATGTGCCCGGTGGATGTATATTCCCCTGCTGGTTCTGGTTTTTACAGGGATCTACTATACCCGGGTGATTAGTGCTGAGTCCTTCGAAAACCTTTTTCACTTTAACAGGGAAAGTACCCCCTTTATCACCTTGATCATCGTATGCTCCATCCTGCTCTTTGGCTTGGGCCTGTTTACGCTGGTGAAATCATCACAAGCGACTCAGAAGATCGGGGCACTTATGCTGGTGGTGATCTGTTTTGGCTGGATGGCAGGATTTGAATATATGCGTGAGATCGCCAGGAAGCCCTTTGTGCTTTACGGACATATGTACTCCACCGGGATTACCCCGTCCCAGATGGATTCAGTTAATACGGAGGGATTTCTTAAACTTGCGAAATGGACAAAAATCAAGGAGCTTACTGATGAAAATATACTTGAGGCGGGGGCGGAAATTTTCAGACTGCAGTGCATGGCCTGCCATACGCTGGATGCATATAATGGGATAATGAATAAATCGGACCAGTTGACCGAACGGGGACTGGAGGCCTTGCTGACGGGCATGGGGAAGGTGAACTCCTATATGCCACCCTTTGCCGGAACAGAAGAGGAAAAGAGGGCTGTGGCAGCATATATCTACAGAGAACTCCAGGGCAAGACAACTGTGCCGGCAGTGGAGTATGTGGCTCCGGACCTGCCTCTTGATATTCCGCCTTTCAATCCGGATAGCAGTGAATATGTGTTGCTGGTATGGAACGACCTGGGGATGCATTCCATCTCCGATAATGAAAAATATTTCTCCTTCCTTCCACCTGGCAATACCTTGAATGCCCAACTGTTTAAGAGAGGGCCGGTCCCTGAGCTGATAACAAGCGGAATCGCCATGGATTATGCCGTGGAAGAGGGATTTCTGCATCCGGAGTATCACTCCATGTTCTGGGAGTATGATGAGGCCATTTTTGGTGTGGACCTGCCCGAA
The DNA here is from genome assembly GCA_030637895.1 of Bacteroidota bacterium. GTDB lineage: Bacteria > Bacteroidota > Bacteroidia > Bacteroidales. The sequence continues at coordinate 4,789 of DAOWFP010000100.1, forward strand.
GGGACCGGTCTTATGGGAAAGGGTGTGATTGGTACCATGGAACTGCATGGTTCCGTGTATGCAGCACCCCTGATTCCGGTGGTGCCCTATATGGACGACAAGACCTACAATCCCTACCCGGTCTTTACCATTAGAGCCTTTGACGAATCCACGGGTGAGATGCTAGCCTTTACCAAAGCAGTGGCTCCTACCTCCACCGAGTTGGGATGCCGAAACTGCCATGAAGGAGGGTGGGCCTGGAACGATGTTAGCGGGATGGCAGATCTGACAGCCATCAATATCCTGTCGGTACATGACAGGATGAACGGGACCACTTTACTTGCTGATGCCGAAAATGGAGAACCCAAACTGTGCCAGTCATGTCATGCAGATCCAAGCATGAATGCGCCGGGTAAACCAGATGTGCTGAACTTTTCCACCGCCATTCACGGCTTTCATGCCAACTACCTGTCGGGGATGGACCAGGAGGCATGCAATATGTGTCATCCATCTCGTCCGGAGGGCAATACCGAGTTTTTCCGTGGCAGGCACAGTGAAGTGGGGGTGGGTTGTACGGAATGCCACGGCACCCTGGAGGACCATGCTCTTGGATTGCTGGCAGTCCAATCCGACAATAAAGCTTCAGCCAGGCTGGCAAGGGGATTGGAGCCGGTAATCGCCACTTCCAAGCAGGAAATTATCCCAAGGATGCCCTGGCTCATGGAACCCGATTGCCGTTCGTGCCATACCAATTTTAATATCTTTGAGGATGGCTTCGATGGGACAGCTTTTAATCGCTGGGTACCGGGATTTGAGGCACTTTACCGAAACAGGACCGACAATCACGGGGTGATGTGCTCGGCCTGTCACGGATCGCCCCATGCAATTTATGGAGCTTATAACAAATATGGTTTGCAGCGCGATAACCAGCAACCTTTGCAGTATCAGGGACTGGCGGGGACCATAGGGACCCATGGTCAGTGCATGGTTTGCCATACGGTGGAGATGACGGCCAATGGTCACCACCGCAATATGGTGAACAGGGAGCTAAGTCCATTGTTAGTAGAATAAGGATATGAGAACAAATACATCATTGAGGCATATAGCTGCCATGCTTGTAACAGGTGTTCTCCTGTTTGGCTGTAAGGCCAAAGAGAAGGTTTTTCCTGTTGGCGAATTTCTTCCTGAAAGTGACAGGTTCTGGGAGGTGGTTCCGCGTGGGGCGATGATTGAACGTATAGGAATCAACTTCGAATTTACCGAGGGACCAGCATGGCACCCCAAGGGATTCCTGGTTTTTTCCGATATTCCGGGGAATACCATTTACCGATGGACCGGAAAGAAATTTGTAAGTTTCCGTGACTCCTCCAACCAATCCAACGGGCTCCTGTTTATGGCAGGTGGCGACCTGCTGGCCTGTGAGCATGCATCCAGGAGCATTACCCGCTACTCTCCCGAAGGGAAGCTGACCACCGTGGTGGATTCTTATGGGGGCAAAAGACTGAACAGTCCCAACGATCTCAGCAGATCCCTTTCCGGGGCCATCTATTTCACCGATCCGCCATGGGGACTGTCCGAACTGAACAGCGATCCAGCTAAGGAGTTGCCCTACAATGGGGTATTCAGGTGGAAAAATGGTGTAATGACTTTAATAGACTCAACCCTTTCGTGGCCCAACGGCATCGCCCTTTCACCTGATGAAAAATATCTCTATGTGGCTAATATGGAGATCCTTCAGGAGAATGGGGAAGAAAAATATGATGTATTCTGGATGAGGTATTCCCTGAATGCAAATGGAGAGCCAGTGGATAAGAAAATCTTTTACAGGGCCACCGACACAACATTACCGGGCGGACCCGATGGAATGAAGGTGGATCGGAACGGAAACCTCTTTGTAACTGGTCCGGGTGGGATCCTGGTGCTGGATAGTGCGGGAACACACCTTGGAACCATGTCCATCCCCATTCCGGCCACCAACCTTGCTTTTGGTCCCAGGGAACGTGAACTATTTGTGACCGCAAGGTCTACGGTTTACAGAATAATAATGGAATAAGCGATGTATAAACCAGCAGATCATATTATAATCATTTTCGGAGCCTCAGGGGATCTGACCAGGCGTAAACTGATTCCGGCCCTGGGGGAGCTGCAAAAACTGGGACTTTTGCCAGACAGGTTTGCTGTGCTGGGTGTGGGGAGAACCAATTTTGATGATACCAGTTACCGGGAGATGATCTCCAGCCACCTGGAAGAGCCAGGTGAGATAATCCCCTTGCTTTATTATCACTCCATGGACACAAAATCTGAGGAGGATTTTGGAGGTCTGGCACGCCGTCTGGATCAGCTATCACAGGAACTTAAGATCAATCCCAGCTATCTCTTTTACCTGGCTACACCGCCTTCGCTTTATGAGACAATCCCACGGCTTCTGTCCGGGGCCGGACTCACCAGGGAGGGGAAGGGGATTTTCAGGAGAATAATCGTCGAAAAGCCTTTTGGGATGGATCATCGCTCGGCAGCAGAACTCAACCTGGCTTTGCTTTCCCACCTTGAGGAGCACCAGGTGTACAGGATCGATCATTATCTGGGAAAGGAGTCGGTGCAAAATTTACTGGTGACCCGGTTTTCCAATGGAATCTTCGAACCCCTCTGGAACAGGAATTTTATTCACCATGTGGAGATCACCTCTGCGGAGAGCCTGGGTGTTGGAACCAGGGGCGGGTATTATGATAACTCCGGTGCATTAAGAGATATGTTGCAGAATCATCTGCTTCAACTGGTGGGTCTTGTGGCCATGGAGCCTCCCACGGTGATTAGCTCCGATGCCATCCGGAACGAAGTTCTGAAAGTATTTCAATCCTTTCGACCCATTACCATCAATGACTTGCCAAATCAGGTAATCAGGGGCCAGTATATGGCCTCCCATGTTCGCGGTGAGGCGATGAAGGGCTACAGGTCCGAGGAGGATGTTCCTGAAAATAGCAGGGCCGAGACTTTTGTGGCCATGAAGTTGTATATCGATAACTGGCGCTGGGGCGGAGTTCCTTTCTATATACGCACGGGTAAGAGATTGCCCACCAAGGTAAGTGAGATTGTGGTCCATTTTAAACCCTCTCCCCACAAGCTCTTTAGTGATCATGAAGGCGGTACTGTTGAAGGGAACCGGCTGGTGATCAGGATACAGCATGATGAGGGGATTTTGTTGAAGTTCGGAATGAAAGTTCAGGGTGCCGGCTTCAAGGTCCAGGATGCCAATCTGGATTTTCACTATAAGGACCTTAGCGATAGTTATATTCCTGAAGCTTATCAGCGTTTGTTGCTGGACTGTATGCAGGGTGACAGTACTCTGTACACAAGAGGTGATGCAGTGGAGGCTGCCTGGCGCTTCGTTGATCCGGTCCTGACAGCCTGGAAGGAGGATAAGAGCATCCCCTTGCATGGTTACCCCTGCGGTAGCTGGGGACCAGAGATAGCCGATCAGATGATTGAAGGGAAGGAATATACCTGGCGTTGTCCTTGTAAAAACCTGGCCGATGACGGCCTCTATTGTGAATTATAATGGAGAGAAGGAGAAATTATATCTATCCTGATAAGGATTCGTTGGCAGCAGCTTTTGTTTGCGAGTTTGTAAGCACTGAGAAGGCGCATTCTACTGAGGGAAGACCGTTGCATATTGCCCTTTCGGGGGGATCAACACCACAGGCCATATTCAGGCTGCTGGCAGAACAGACCACCCGGGAAGATTGGTTGAATGTGCACCTGTACTGGGGAGATGAAAGGTGCGTTCCACCTGATCACCCGGAGAGTAATTATGGCAGTGCCCGGGAAGCATTGCTGGAACCACTGGGTCTGAATAAGGACCAGAGCCACCGGATCAGGGGTGAAGAAAAAGCTCTTGGGGAGGCCGCCCGGTACGGGGACCTCTTGCAGGAACAACTACCCATGGAGAATGGCTTCCCCGTATTTGACTGGATATGGCTGGGTCTGGGTACAGATGGGCATACCGTCTCCATCTTTCCTCACCAGATAGAGTTATGGACTGCCGGATCGCCCTGCATAGTCTCCAGTCACCCGGAAACGGCTCAGTCAAGAATCTCCATTACAGGGGGTGTGATCAATGTGGCAAAGCGGGTCTCCTTTATTGCTTCCGGTCATGAGAAAGCCACAGTTATCAAAGAAATTTTCTTTAACGAGGGCCGACATATGGAGTATCCGGCATTTTATGTGAATCCGGCTTCAGGTAAGCTGGAGTGGTACCTTGATCAAAATGCAGCCAAGCTCTTGTAATCATGGATTTCTCCAGTACCATTAAACATGCCAGGGCCCTGGACCGGGACGATCCGCTGGGCCGGTTCAGACAGGACTTTGTAATCAAAGATCCCACCTTGGTTTACCTGGATGGGAATTCCCTGGGACGACTTCCTTTGAAAACGGCAACTTATATGGAGCGGGCCATCCGAGAGCAATGGGGCGAAAGCTTGATTAGGAGCTGGAACGAACATTGGTACGATCAGTCAGCCCAACTGGGAAAGAAGATCGCCCGGATTATCGGGGCACACCCCGAGGAGGTGATCGTATCCGACTCAACCTCGGTCAATCTATATAAGCTGGCCTTTGGAGCATTAAAAGTCAGGGAGGGCAAAACTGAGATTATCTCGGACGATATGAACTTCCCTACCGATCTCTATATTATTCAGGGCCTGATAAAACAGCTGGGAGCTAAGCATACATTGAAGCTCTTGCGATCACCCGACGGCATTTCCTCAGACATGAGCAAGCTGCAGAGGATGGTCAACCAAAACACCGCACTGATTACCCTTTCGCATGTGGCCTATAAGAGCTCCTATATGTATGATATGGAGTGGGTTACTGAGCTGGCTCATCTGAATAACGCGCTGGTTTTGTGGGATCTGAGTCATTCGGTAGGGGTGGCGCCGGTGAACCTGAACGGGGCCGGGGTGGACCTTGCAGTTGGTTGTACCTATAAATATCTGAACGGGGGACCCGGATCGCCTGCTTTTCTTTATGTAAAGAGGGAGTTGCAGGAACTCATGGAGAATCCAATTCAGGGCTGGTTTGGGGAGCTGAATCCATTTGAATTTCATCTGAACTACAGGGAATCTGAAGGGATTCGAAAGTTCCTGACCGGAACACCACCTGTGATCTCCAGTTCGGGACTGGAGCCTGCCCTGGATATAATCCTGGAGGCGGGGATTGATGCCATCAGGCAAAAGAGTGTGTCACAGAGCGAATACTTACTTTCGCTGGTCAGGCAGTTGTTGTCAGACAATGGGATCAGGGTGGGATCGCCTGAAATTGTTGAGAACCGGGGGTCCCATATCTCCTTAAAGCACGCCGAGGCGTATCGCATTTGTAAAGCGCTGGCTGATCCGGAAGTGGGAGATGGGGTGCATATTCCCGATTTTCGAGAGCCTAATAATATTAGATTGGGAATCAGCCCCTTATATACTTCTTACGAAGATATAAGCCGGGCCATTCTGCAGTTGAAAGAGATCATCGCGGCGAAGCTTTATGAGAATTATCCCAATACCCGTGATCAGGTGACCTGATCCTCTGTTCAAACAGAATATATATTAGCTACTTTTTAACATACTGAATGCAACCATTCAGCATTGTTTGCGTTTTCTATTTATATAAAATCTGACCCTATGGCTTCTCTAACTGAAATCATCGGCGTATTGGGACGTAATCGTGCGGCCCACTTGTTACGCAGGGCCACTTTTGGGCCCACCATTCCAGAAATTGATCAGTTTGCAGCGCTAACAGCTACTCAAGCTTTGGCACTTCTGTTGGATGACACGGCCGTGAACCCGCTTCCTCCAATCGATCTCCTGACCGGCTCCACCTGGGTGGATCCCGCTCCCGGAGGTCAATCGCATGCAGGCGACCAGAACAGTGAACAGGACCAGCTGTTTGAATATTTTCAGTCCTGGCACATGGATGTGATGCGCAAAGCTCCGCTTACGCTGAAAGAACGAATTACCTGGTTCCTGCATACACATCTGCCTGCACGATGGACCGAGATCAATCAGAGTGAGGCGATCTATTATCAGAATTGTCTCTACAGGCATTACGCCTATGGTAGTTTCAAGGAGCTTTTTAAAAAGATCTGTGTGGACAATGCCATGCTCAGGTACCTGGATGGTTACTCCAACAAGAAGAATTCCCCCAACGAGAATTTTGCCAGGGAGATGTTCGAACTCTACAGCATAGGCAGAGGTGAGCAGGTGGTAGAAGGGGACTATACCAATTATACCGAGGACGATATCAAAGCTGCTACCCGAGTGTTGACGGGATGGGGGCTGGATGAAACTTACACTTACCTCGATCCTGATACGGGATTACCAGCTGGCAAGATGGAGTCTCAACTGGCTGGAGATGGTACGACTGAGTTGGCCACCGAACACGACACGGGCGACAAAACCTTTAGCGATAAATTTGGGAATGCAGTTATTTCATCTTCTGAAGTGCTTGAAGGATTTTCTACTGTGGAAGCGTCCTACACTGAACTGGATGAGATGATTGAAATGATTTTTTCGCAGCAGGAAACTGGCCGCTTCATTGCAAGGAAGCTCTATCGCTTCTTTGTCTATCATTTTATTACGGATGAGGCCGAAACTGATATCATTGGACCCCTTGCTCAGACACTGATAGATAATGATTTTAGCATACAGGAGCTGTTGACAGTGCTTCTAAAGAGCCAGCATTTCTATGACGCAGACGATGCTGTGACTGAAAACGACAATGTGGGGGCTCTGATTAAATCGCCTGTGGATATTTTTACCGGACTAAGCAGGATGTTTGAGATACAGTACCCAGATCGTGAAACCAGTAC
>DAOWFP010000189.1 GCA_030637895.1 Bacteroidota bacterium
ATCCCCTCCACGATCACCACATCGCGGGGCTCCACGGTAATAGTATCGTCCGATCGGGTGCAGGTCAGGTAGCTGTAGCGCGGTTGGTTTACCGGCTTCCCCTCCTTCCACATCCGGATATGTTCCACCAGCAGGTCAAATTCCAGCGAGTCGGGATGGTCAAAATTGATTTTCTGGCGCTCCTCCATCGGAAGGTGACCACTGTCCCAGTAGTAGGAGTCCTGCGGAATCAGCGCCACGCGACTGGCCGGGATTCTCTCCAGGATTTTATTAACAACCGTGGTCTTTCCTGAGCCTGTACCGCCCGCTATGCCAATGATGAACATAAAAAATGTGTTAGAATTGTTCGAATGTTAGAATTGTTAGGAAGCAAACTATTCTAACACCACGAACTTACTAACTTTCTGATTAAATTTGCACAGCATTTAATGAGAATACGCTTATGGAACCGACATTATATCCTCTGAAGTTTAAACCCATCCTGAAAGATAAGATCTGGGGCGGACCCAAATTGCGTGATGTGCTGGGTAAACAGGCATCGGATAAAGCCGGTGAGAGCTGGGAGATCTCGGGTGTGGAGGGAGATATTTCTGTGGCAGAAAACGGGTTTCTGGCCGGAAACAGACTGCAGGAGCTGGCCGAGATCTACATGGGCGATCTGCTGGGAGAGGGCATCTATGAAAGATTCGGGGTGGAGTTTCCCATATTGATCAAATTTATAGATGCAGCCGATGTCCTGAGTGTGCAGGTGCACCCCGATGATGTCATGGCCCGGGAAAGACATAAGACCTACGGCAAGACCGAGATGTGGTATATTGTGGAATCGGACAAGGGGCAGCTGATTGCCGGATTCAACCGGAAACTGGACCAGGAACAGTACCTGCAACATTTTAATGGAGGTACGCTGAAGGAGATCCTGAACTATGAAGCGGTGGCGCCGGGCGATATCTACTTTATGCCGGCGGGACGTGTTCATGCCATCGGAGCGGGTGTATTGCTGGCCGAGATCCAGCAAACCTCCGATGTGACCTATAGGATCTATGACTGGGACCGGACCGATGAGCAGGGCAAAAGTCGCGAGCTCCATACCGACCTTGCCCTGGAAGCCATCGATTTCAGCTTTCATACACAATATAAAACTCCCTATACGGCCCTGCAAAACAGTACGGTCTCTGCGGTCGATTCCCCCTTCTTTACCACCAGTGTGATCCAGCTGGACCAGCCGGTGGAAAAGGATTTAAATATGATCGACTCCTTTGTGATCTATATGTGTATGGAGGGTGCTGTCGGGATTGCCTACGGGAAAGGAGAAGTGGAAGTGATTAAAAAAGGAGAGACCATCCTGATCCCTGCGGAGCTGAAGAATCTGGCCCTGATACCCACCGAAGCAAGCACATTGCTGGAAGTATATATAAAATAACACCATGAAAATCACCAAAGCAGAATTTATCTGCAGCAATACCAGGGTAGACCTTTGTCCGCAGGAAGCCATACCAGAATACGCTTTTATCGGGCGTTCCAATGTGGGTAAATCATCCTTGATCAATATGCTGGTGGAGCGGAAGAAGCTGGCTAAAACTTCTTCCACGCCCGGGAAAACCAGGCTGATCAACCATTTTAAGATCAACGACCAGTGGTTCCTTTGCGACCTTCCGGGATACGGCTATGCAAAAGTCTCCAAAAAAGAACGGGAGTCCTTTGCAAAAATGATCGAGAAGTATGCCACCCAGCGTACCAACCTGGTCTGTTTCTTTGTACTGGTGGATGCCCGCATCCCACCCCAGCAGCTCGACCTGGATTTTATAGAGTGGCTGGGCGACAGCAACCTTCCTTTTGTGATTGTGTTTACCAAGGTGGACAAGATCAACCAGACCGGGAAATCCAAGAACCTGGAAATGCTAAAAAAGGAGCTCTTAAAATCGTGGGATGAATTACCACTGATCTTTGAAACCAGTGCAACAAAGGGAACAGGAAAAGAGCAGGTGATGGAGTTTATTGAAGACACCAACAAAAAGCTGGATCAATAATCAGATATCCAGGAAATAGCGAATGGTTTTGACCAGCAGATCAGGCTGTTCGGCATGTACCCAGTGGCCGGCTCCCGGAATGCTCACAAAATCTGCAGTGGGGAAAATATCCCGGATCATCTGGTGATCCATGGTCCTGATATATTCTGAGTCTCCGCCCGAAATAAAGAGTGCCGGGAACCCTGTAATTCCGCCCTGGCCTGAAATGGCTTCCCGGTCCATCCCTTCAAAAATAGCCTCCAGGTTGCCGGAGATGGCCTCCAGGTTGATCCGCCAGTTAAACGCACCCCCATCTACCCTGCGGAGGTTCTTCAACAGAAAACTACGGATACGTTCCGATCCAATGGATTGCGCCAGCGCCTCATCGGCATCTTCCCTCGATTGAATCTTTGACAGATCGACCTTCATCATGGCATCAATCATGGAGGAATGGTTGGCAGCGGTACGTGAAGCCAGGGCCAGGTTGCGATAGGATTTGGGTGCGATATCCACCGAGACCAGTGCCTGCACTCGTTCGGGCCATGCTTCAGCAAAACTCATCACGGTCTTCCCTCCCATAGAATGGCCAATAAGCACGGCCTTCTTGATGCCCTGCTGGTCCATGAATTCGCAAAGGTCCTCCCGCATGGACGGATAGTCCTGCTGTGGAGAATGCGGAGACTGTCCATGGTTTCGCTGGTCCACCACAAAAACCTCGAAACGGTCAGCCAGATCCCGGGCAATGGATACCCAGTTATCGGACGACCCATAGAGTCCGTGCACAATAACCAGCGGAGGGGCCGCTTCCCCATATTTTCTAAAAAAGAGTTCCATGGATGTCTTTAGCCGCTTAATCCTGGTTTGTTCCCTCCATATACCTGGAGGAGAGCTCAGCCACCAACTCACGAATGGTGTTAAAAGCCTGGGTGGTTTCTTCGGTAATCAGGGTCTTCTTCAACTTCAGGATAAGCAAGCCGTAAAGACCGTTAAGGGCCACCTGTATATCGCTTTCCTTGCTGTGACCGGACCGCATCCGCAGCGCTTCAATATGCGGTTTGGCTTTTCCGTAAGTCTCCTTATAACTGTTATCGATCCCCTGGTTCAGCAGCTGGTGGTGCATCTCGCTAAGCTGTCCGGCGGTGGTCTCCAGGAGATTAAGATGTCCCGTCCCCTCCTTCTGCTCATCATGCATCATGGTGATCAGCATCTTGTACCACTCCCGCATCTCCCGCTTCACCTCGTAGGGTACCTCAAACTGGGAAATCAGGGTGGCCTCGATGCTATCCAGATCCAGCTTGTTGGCCCGGATCATGTCTTCCACCTGGTACATGTACAGCAAGTATTCAGCTATATTCTCGGTTCTTTTTTGTTCTGCAATTATCATTTTAAAAAATCGTTATTCAATATGTAGATGTAAATTTGCATCCAAACCCAAACGGATAATCCGCATCAGCGTAGAAAGTCTGATATCACTGGCATCATTCTCAATCCTACTAATATATGATTTAGTTGTCCCACATTTATCAGCCAATTGCTGCTGGGTCAAATTCCTCCTCTTTCTCATCTCATGAATTATCACTCCGATCTTAAATGCTTCAAACTCTTGCTCCCATAAATCCCTATCGTGGGTACCTTGTTTACCATACTTAGCAGCAAGGAGTTCATTAAATGAGTGGATCTTATTATAATCTATCTTTTTTTTCATTAAAGTAGTCTCTTTTGAGTTTTGCGGCTTTTTCAATCTCCCTCTTTGGAGTACGATTTGACTTCTTTTTAAATCCATTAAGTAAAACAACACAACGACTCTCACTCAAAAAACAAAAAATCCTGTAAGCATCATTCCCATATTGAACCCGAATTTCAAATAATCCGTGTGTACCAGTTATTGATTTGAAATATTTAGAAGGGATAATTTTCAAATCCCGAACTAACCCAAGAGTCCATTCAATCTTTTTCTGAGCCCCGCGATTTAACTTCTTATAAAAATCCCAGAAGAATTCTTTGAATACTACAATCTCCCTCTTATATTCATTCCGCTCCATGGCAAAGTTAGCTAAATAGGTAACATTCGCCAAATAACACACACAAAAGAAGTGCTGGATGTAACCTAAAGTAACTAACCTTTATGAGATGAATCAATGCCTCATCAGCCAAGAGGGGATATTAATCCCTGAGCTGGCGCAGGTACATCTGGATGGTATTTTGAAGGCCGTAGTACAGGGCATCTGAGATCAGGGCATGCCCGATACTTACCTCCTTGACCCAGGGGATCTGCTGTTTGAACCACCTAAGGTTCTTAAGGTCCAGGTCGTGCCCGGCGTTCAAATCCAGTCCCAGTTCACGGGCCAGTTCAGCAGCCTTTACAAATGGGGCCACCGCACTTTCCCGGTCCACCGGATATTGTGTTGCATAGGGCTCGGTATATAGCTCCACCCGGTCGCAGCCTGTTTTTGCTGCCCCTTCGATCAACTCCTGTTCGGTACCAACAAATATGGAGGTGCGGATCCCGTGTTTCTTAAACTCTTTAATCACCTCCACCAGGAAATCGTGGTGCTCCACGGTATCCCATCCTGCAGAGGAAGTCAACACACCCGGCGGATCGGGAACCAGAGTGACCTGGTGTGGCTTAATATGGGTCACCAGAGAGATAAAGGATTCCGAAGGATAG
>DAOWFP010000176.1 GCA_030637895.1 Bacteroidota bacterium
ACCTGCAGCCACTATAAGTAGCTACCACTTCGTCATGGGATTGTCCACCTTGATGGGACCCTTATCTTGTGCTACATTAAGACCCGCTTTGAAACAGAAGCGGGTCATTTTCAAGAATTTATCATAATCAAGGGACTCCTCAACATCGCTTATCATATGGTAATCGTTGTGGATTCCTGTTGAATAATACAGGATCGGGATGTCCTTCCTGGCAAAGTTGATATGGTCGCTACGGAAGAAGTAGCGGTTGGGATCCGTCAGGTTATTGTATTTATAATTCCCCACCAGTCCTGCCTCCGAAAGAGTCTCCTCATTGATCTTCATCAACACCTTACTCTGTAAACCGCCGATTACTTTCACCGAATCGCTCCCTTGGATGGTCTGGCCAGAGCGGGTGCTAAGCACATCCTCTTCAGTTTTGGTCCGGGCCACCATATCCAGATTGATAACGGTCGCTATTTTTTCTCTGGCAACCAGGGGATGGTCTGCAAAGTACTGGGAGCCATAGAGGCCAATCTCTTCAGCAGATACCCAGAGGATGCCGATACTCCTGCCGGGACTCTTCTTTTCCATCTTAAAAGCCTCAGCAATCTCAATCAGAGCAACAGTTCCCGAGGCATTGTCATCGGCACCATTAAACACTCCGCCCTTTCCATCGGTGCCCAAATGGTCGTAATGAGCCATGTAAATCACCACTTCATCCTTCAGCGCCGGATCACTCCCCTCAATCAGACCGAATACATTGAAGACCTCCAGATCAGTGGTCTTCATACTCAGTTCGATCTTCACACTGGTTCCTTCCAGTAAAAAGGATTGCGGTACAAGATTCCTGTCAATCTCCAGCTGTAGATCCTTCAGATCTTTACCGGAAGAAGCCAGTAACTGATCGGCCACCTGCCGATGAATCAGCACCATTCCGGGAGGATTCCCCGGGCTACCATCCTCCTGCTCATCTTCAGCTTTCAAGCTCCTCGACTTGCTGAGATATTTTGCAACTGCGGGATTTATATCTTCAATGGATTGCATACCCGACTTGGGATCCATCACCATCATGACCGCCCTGGGTTGCTGGGAATAGATGTATTGCATCTTATATTGAAAATTCTGCATCCCGGTCCATTTGCCATTCTCAAACTGCGCCTCGGTGCCCTCTTCATTCATGGGAGCCCGGTTCATGATCAATACTACCTTGTCTTGTATATCGATATTCTCAAAATCATTGTAGGCATGCTCCTCCGAGTTAATCCCGTAGCCGGCAAATACCACTTCTCCTTCTATTGCGGTATGATCTCCACCTGGAGACGGAATAATATAGAAGGGTTCTGTGCCAGGAGCAAGGGAACTGTCTGCAGCAGTGATGGTGATGCGGCTATTTTCACGGTCATAGGCCTTCTCCTGAATGATATAGGATTGCATATAGTCTTTATCCTTATCAAGGGCTTGGAGACCAAGTGATTCCGCCTGAACTGCCAGATAGCGGGCTGCCACCTGCAAACCAGGTTCTCCGGTATCACGTCCTTCAAGTTCATCGGAAGACAAAAAGAGCATATGCCTTTTCAGATCGAGCTCGTTTATGGATTCCAATCCCTTCTTCTGAGCATGGAGAGGCAGAATACCAAGGAATACAAATAAGAAAGCCGACAGATATTGTAATCGTTTCATGTGTATGGGGTTTTGAAAAAACAGTTGTCCAATATAATAATAATAGGCAGAATGGTCAGCCTATATCTGTAGGTTGGACATTTCTCCCGTGATCTGACCAGCATACTCCGGGTATTCATACACCGGATTACGCTGTTCGGTCTGACCCAGGGAATACCCGTATAAACCCTTGTAGTCCTCCCTGTTCTCACCCAGTTCCTCCAGTTGCCTGAGGTATTCGTGAATCGATTTTGACTCGATAATAATTACCTTGCCCATAAGCTTAATAATGGGACTGTGTCGCCTGGTATTGTCATGGTCGAATTCAAGAATCCTTCGACCGTAACGGGTAATTCCAATGACTCTATAAGTCATGCTCTTACCTACTCCAGGAAGGTTGAGTACATTCCTGTCAGTGGCCAGAAAAGGCAGATCAGCTAAGATTCTGAGAGCCTGGATATTCTCCACCATCATACTGCTCTCCTCGGGATATTTCCTGATCGTATCGTAATGCTCCACCGCGATCTTTCCTGCCACCTTTTCCTCCAGCTGCTCCTGGACGATCCGGGCATTGGGAGTAAACCCGGCATTATTCTCCATGTATCCTTTTACGGCGAATGTATAATAGGGTAAGATCCCGATATCGTTTAACACCTTTCGAAGTTTTGCCGAATGGCCCCTGCGGGAGGCCGCCACTGTAAATACCAGCTGGTTGGTGACCGTCCAGCCAGCCGAGATCAAGCGCCTTACAGCCTTGCCCGATTCTGGGCTAACCTCCATGGGTGACATAAAATGTGTCTGGATCAGGAACTGCTTAATCCCTGCTTCTGAGGCCTTCTCCTTAAACTCTTTGAGAATTTTAGCCAGCTCCGGAGTAATCCGCTGCGGCAGATATACCGGCAGTCGGGTTCCGATCCTGATCCTGACCATTTCTGCAAATTTCTGGCCTTCGGGTAGCGTCTTATTCCTCTCTTTTTTCCTGAGCGCCATCTTATAGATCTCATCCAGCAGGAGCTGAAGCGACTTATCGGAGCTCATCAGTCCATCACCACCGGTAATCAGAATATCCCTCAACTGCGCATCTTTTTCAAAATAGGTCATCAGTTTTTTCAACTTCTCATCCCACTTTTCCCCTGGTGCCAGTTTATCCAGATCAAAATTGAGCCTGCCTCCCTGAAAATCATACATGCGCTGGCAGGATGAGCACAATCCTGCACAAGCCCTTCCCATGGTATCAGGAATCAGAATGGCAACCTCCGGATAACGCCTGTGAATGTTATGACCTCCGGGTAGCAGCCAGCCTGCTGCATTAGGTGCTCCGGGCTTCACCTGGTCCTCTTTCTCCCAGGCAACAATGTCCCCGAATTCTTCCACTAGCTGCTTACTGTAAAGGACATAATACCGGATAGCCAGATCAGCTCCCACAGCAAAATAGGGAACCCTGACATGAAGCAGGGAAAGATAATAGGGATTAATAAAGAAAGGGATCCCGGCCTTTTCTGCATCCTTCAGAATCTTCATGGTATCCGGATCCAGAGAGTGATTTAACATCCTGTTAAGCAGTTCAGGGGAACGAATGGCAAAGCGGAGGTGGAAGCGGTGATCCTGCCACCACTCCTCCATCTTTTCCAGCTTTTTGTCCTGATCCAGCCCGGATTCAAAATTGTACCTCTGGCTAATCACTTCTCCCTTTTCAATCTGTTCCATCAGGACTGCGATAATCCTCTGCTTGTTTTCCTCCCTTAGCCTGACTATTCGAGGATCCAGGCCCGATGGGAAACGATCCATCCATCCGGATACACGCTCCGGTGAAAAACCCTCCTGCTCACTCTCCCCCCTGAGCTGTCTGAATAACATAATCATATCAAAGAAAAAATCTGGCTTGGCTCCACCGGTTCCCTTGTGAACGGCCAGCCATATCAAACGGAGAGGGTTACTCACAGCTATCTCTCCACGCAAGTTCAGGTCGGGATACTCAATGCCTGCGTGATCAATATAATCCAGAATCCTGATAATAGCATAATCACGCCATTCCAGCCTCTCGAACATTTCGGCGCCGGAATGTCTGGCATGATAAAACCTGAATGCATCCTCCCTGTCACTGAAGGTTCGCTCAATCCACTCCCTTACACCCACCACTACCTCAGTTTCATTCTTTGAGTTCCTCAGGATAATGTCGAATTCCGGATTCTCCTCCAACAACTGATTAAGTAGTTTGCGGGACCTCACATCGATGGCAATTCTGTCCAGTTTTTCAAGCTCGCTCATCATATTTCATTTAAGATATAAGTAACCCAAAAAACCATCATAAGTCAATTGATGGGTAAAAAAGTTTTTAGTTACTTTTGCGCCATATAAATTTTCAAAAGCAATGCAACAACAATGGAACAAATCAAACTGGATATTTCGAGGGTATATGATTTCATATCATCTGAAGAGATCAAGGCACTCGCCAAGGAGACTTTAGATGCACAAGGCATACTCTACCAGGGCAATGGACCGGGGAATGACTTTCTGGGATGGCTTCATCTTCCCTCTGAGATAAGCGATCAACAGATCAAAGATATTGAATCAGCGGTAGCAGGATTAAAAGAAAAAACCGAAATCCTTGTTGTTGTGGGAATCGGTGGTTCCTATCTGGGTGCACGTGCTGTAAATGATGCACTGGCCCATAATTTTTCTCACCTCCTAAAGGAGCAGAAGGCCCCCCACATGCTGTTTGCCGGGCAAAATATAGGGGAAGATTATATGCATGAGTTGTTGGAACTGCTGGAAGAGAAGAGCTACTCCATCGTGGCCATATCCAAATCGGGAACTACTACCGAACCGGCCCTTGCATTCAGAATCCTGAAAAACCACCTGGAAGAGAAAGTTGGAATAGAGGAGGCCCGGGACCGGATCATTGCCGTGACCGACTCCAGCAAAGGGGCCCTGAGGCAGCTGGCCGATGAAGAAGGGTACCGAAGCTATGTGATTCCGGATAATGTGGGTGGAAGGTTTTCGGTATTTACCCCTGTTGGACTCATCCCGTTGGCCATCTGTGGCGTGGATATCAGGGAACTTGTGGCCGGCGCTTTAGAAATGAGCCAGCGCTGCGATCCCTCCATACCATTTGAAGAGAACCCGGCGGCTGTATATGCTGCCACGCGCAATGCCCTCTACCGTTCAGGAAAGAAGATTGAACTCCTGGTAAACTACCAGAGTAAGCTTCACTATGTAAGTGAATGGTGGAAGCAGTTATACGGTGAAAGTGAAGGGAAGGAGACCCTGGGTATTTTCCCTGCGGCTGTGGATAACTCCACCGATCTTCACTCCATGGGACAGTACATCCAGGAGGGTGAAAGGACCCTGTTCGAAACTGTACTTAGCGTGGAACGGACCGATCACCAGGTGAGCATCCCTGGCGATCCTGCCAACCTGGACCAGCTTAATTACCTGGAAGGGAAGAACATCGACCATGTGAATAAGATGGCTGAGCTCGGAACCATCCTTGCCCACCTTGATGGGGATGTTCCCAACATACGGATTTCCATTCCGGCACTCAAGGCCCGGTGGCTGGGTCAGCTACTTTACTTCTTCGAAAATGCATGCGGAATCAGTGGGTATATGCTGGGAATCAATCCTTTTAATCAACCCGGAGTGGAAGCATATAAAAAGAATATGTTTGCACTGCTTGAGAAACCAGGTTTTGAGGCGGAAACCACCAAGATCAAATCCAGGCTGTAAACAATATATCACATATAATGTTAAAGAACCGGTGTTTCGCCCGGTTTTTTTATTCCTATGAGAGATTTTTTTCCCAAGCTCAATCCCACTGTTAAGGGTATGTTACTGGCTTTTATTGCCACTCTTGGCATGGCCAATGTTTATGTTTTCTCCAAAGCAGCCCTGCTGGAGGTGAATTACTACCAGTTCCAGTTCTACTGGTTCGGATTCGCCCTGATCTATATTCTTCCCTTTTTGATGATCACCGGAATGATAAAAAAGATTCCCGGTCTGAGCAGAGCTTCAAATATTACCCTGGTCATTATAGGCTTCCTGGAATTGGGCGCTGCCAGCCTGTTGTTCCTGTCCATTCAGCTGGCTGAGAATCCTACAACCATCTCCTTCCTCTCCAACCTTACCCCCATTTTTGTAACCATCCTGGGCATCCGCTTCCTGGGAGAGCGTTTCAACAGTGTGGAAGCCATCGGCATCATCCTGACCATTGCCGGGGTTATACTGATCACCTACACCCGGGATACAAGCATTGCAGAGTTCTTCGGGAAAGGCTCCGGCTGGATCCTGGTCTCCTCGGTGTTTTCATCCATCAGCATTATAACTGCCAAAAGCAGGATCAAGGATATTCATCCCGGGATTCTCACTCTGAACAGGGTAGTTTTCCTTTTTGTGTTCGCCGTGGGTGCCATGATTATTAGAAAGGAGAGCTTTGCTATTTCAGGAACAGCAGGTCTGAATATTGCCATCGGATCACTTTTGGGACCTTTTCTTACGGGCTTAGCCCAGTACTCTGCCCTGAAATATATTGAAGCCTCCCGTACCATGATTATCCAGGCAACACGAAGTCTCTTTGTGCTGGTGGGGTCTTTGATCTATCTATCCATACTGCCCGAGATGCTTCAGTTGATCGGCGGACTGGTGACTATAGTGGGTGTGATTGTGATGACCTGGGGAAAAATGAAGTATAAAAAGAAGGCAGGAACCTGATCCGGCCCCTGCCTTAATCCTAAGCTAGGTATTTTACTGTATTATTTAACTTCGATTTGCCTTGGGGCCTTCTGAACAACTTCCTCTTTCTTGGGTAGGGTCAGCGTCAGAATACCTGCATCATGTGAAGCTTTAATCTGTTCCTGATCAATGGTCTCAGGAAGCTGGAAGCTCCGCTTGAATGTCTGGTAGTTAAACTCCCTGCGCAAAAAGTTCTGCTTATTCTCCTGCTTGCTTTCTTTATTCTCAGTTGAAACAGTCAGTAAATCGTTCTCAATCTCAAGATTGAATGCCTTCCTGGCGATTCCGGGAGCTGCCACCTCGATGGAATATCCCTTGTCATCTTCAGAAACATTTACAGCCGGACTATGCTCCTTGCTGTTTGTGCTATTCAGCTGATTGAAAAAACTGTCATTAAAAAAATCATCCCAGTAAGCGGGAACATAAGATCTGTTGATTCTTGCTAACATTTTAATTTCCTCCTATAAGTTTTGTTCATGTTTGAGTTTATAATCACTGAACATTCCTGGTCAATTCCTGTACCAATCCCACAAACAGGATGAATTGCTGTCATTTTGTCATGTATAGGTCTGATTGATATGTCATTTTGTCACTATTGCCATTTTTCGGCCTGACAAAATGCTTGATGGAGGATCAGGATAATCCCTTGTGAAGCTTTTCAATCTCTTTCTTCAGTGCTTCTTCTCTGCTTACAGACTGTTCATAAGCCTTCTCAAGCTGGACCATATTTTCCATGAACACCTTCTCCTGTGAAGAAAGTGCTTCAGCCTGCTTTTTGGTCTGTTCAAATAATTTCCTGTTCTGCAGGTTGGCTTTGACCTTGGCCAGGGTGGCAGCAAGTGCATCTGCCAGCTGCCTGATAAAATCGATCTGGTGGGAAGGCATTTCCCCCAGGGAGGCCAGCTCCATCACACCCAGCACCACTTGATCCAATACCACCGGAACAAGAAGGATGGATGCAGGTGTATCCTCGCCGAGCCCAGAACGAATCTTCATATAGTCTGGAGGCAACTCGCTTAGATAGATTAACTCCTTTTCAAGAGCGGCCCTTCCCACAAGCCCCTCTCCAAATCTGAATGAACGATGGATCTGCTTCTCCCTGTCGAAAGCGTAAGAGCCCGAAACCTCCAGGTAGTGCTCCTCTTCATTCCCCTCCCCCCGGGTAATAAAGAGTGCCCCCACATCAGCTTCTGTATAGTTCACCAGCTCCTTCATCAGAATAGAGGAGAGGTCTGTAAGATTATCTTCTGCTTCCCTGAAAAGGGAACTGAACTTGGCAAGGCCCTGTGCAGACCAGGTGCGGTTCTCTTCTTCAAGCCGCCGAACCTCCGAATCCTTCTTAGATTCCATCAGGCTGACTTTCAGTCTGTTTAATGCATCTCCCAGTTCATCCTCACTGCTCAATATATCATAATGCCCGGTAAAATCCCCTGTGGCCATGGATCTGGAAAAAGCTGCAATATCTTTAAGGTTGGAGACATGCTTCCCCAGGCTCCTTTCCAGTTGGCCAATCTCATCCGCCACTTCAGTTGCTCTGAATTCGGGTATCTTTCCCCTGGTGAGTTGAGCTACCAGGTGACTGATCCGCATAAGTGGTCTCTTCAACCAGTAGAGATGAACGATCCCAAATAGAAACGATCCCACCATGCCCAAAAGCGATAAGCTCACCAGTCCTGGATGCCCCTTCCGGAACACCCCCAGAAAAACCAGGAAAAAAAGAAGTATTAGCACCAGGTATGGCAGCAGAATCTTAAATGTGAAAGAAAACTTCACCTTCATCTTCAAACAATTTCTGTCTCTTTACCAGCTAAATATACAAAAAGATTAGGCCTCCTGTACAGCTCTTACCAATCGCTGTGCCCCCTCCATCAGGATCTTCTTTGGAGTGGCCAGATTCAAGCGCTGATGTTGTGATCCACCCGGGCCAAACATGGGGCCATCGTTCAAACCAAGTCCGGCCCTGTGAATGATAAAATCCCTGAGTCCTTTATCGTCCATTTTTAAGAAGGAAAAATCAAGCCATGCCAGGTAAGTGGCCTCCAGGGGAGAGATAAGCAGCTCCGGCAGGGAACCATTCAGCACGGAACAGAAAGCACGGTAGTTTTCTTCCAGGTAATCCAATAATTGGTTGAGCCATTCATCACCTTCTGTATAAGCAGCTTCAAGCGCTACCTGTCCCAGGATATTATCCCCGCCCACATGGACCGCATCAAGTATCTTTTCATACCTTTTCATAAGGCGGGGATTGGTGGAAATCATTACCGAGGTATAAAGTCCGGCCAGGTTAAAGGTTTTACTGGGGGCCATACAACATAGGGTTAGGTCGGCAATATCTTTCCCCAGCGATGCAAATGGGATATGTTTGTTTCCACTAAGAAGCAGGTCGGAGTGGATCTCATCACTGATCACCATGACATCATACTTTACACATAAATCGGCCAGTTGCTCCAGCTCTTCCTGCGACCAGACCCTCCCTACAGGATTGTGCGGATTGCAGAGAAAAAACAGCTTAACCCCTTGCCTGAATAGCTCCTCAAGGTGATCCAGGTCCATTTCATACCTGTTATCCCTTTTCACCAGCTGGTTGTATTTTAGCTCCCTTCCGTGATTGGAGACCGCCGAAAAGAAAGGAAAATAGACCGGTGGCTGTACCACCACCTTGTCGCCCGGATCGGAAAACTCCAATACACACATATTGAGTGCCGGCACAATACCAGGACTAAAGCCGATGTCGGATGTCTCCAACTTCCACCCATGCCTTCTTTCCAACCAGGAAGTCACGCTCCCGGAAAAACGGTCCGAACGATAGGTATAACCAAGAACCGGGTGTTTGAGCCGCTCCCTGATGGCATCAAGAATAAAGTCTGCAACCGGGAAATCCATATCAGCCACCCACATGGGCAGCACATCCTCTTTTCCAAATATTTTCCCTCTCAGGTCGTATTTTACACTGTTCGTGTCTCTCCGGTCAATAAATGTATCGAAATCGTATCTCATTTAAGTCTGATTCAAAAAGGCTTCTTTGCCTGGAAAATGCAATTCCTTATCTGCCTTGTCACGTGGCATAATAAAATAATTTGCCTGACTCTCTGCGCAAAGCATACCTTCGCCGTCATACAGGCGGGCCTCAATTTCGGCGATCCGTTTTTGCTGGCGAAGCAATGTCGCGCGAACGGTAACGATCCCTTTGGAGATCAACACCGGTTTGCGAAAACGCGTTTTCAGCTGGTAAGTCATCCCAGCCGTATCAAGCATTATAAACACCACCCAGCTGGCAATTTCATCCATCATAGTTGACTGGATACCTCCGTGAAGGATGTCGTGAAATCCCTGGTAATCGTCGCTGGGATTCCATTTCGCCACAAGTTCATCACCCTCTTTAAAAAACTCCATATGAAGTCCGGATGGGTTGGTGGGACTGCAGGCATAGCAGCTGTATCCAGGAATGCTTGCATAGGGATTCTTGAGTTTAATCATGGCATTGGCAGATTTGATACGCAAAAATACATAAATCATTTTAACTTTGGATACCTATGGTACGCCCTAAAAAACATCTTGGTCAGCATTTCCTGACCGATCCTTCCATTGCAGGAAGAATCGTGGATGCCCTGCATGTTCCGCCGGGCGACACAGTTCTTGAAATTGGTCCTGGTACCGGTGTACTGACCGGTCCGCTGCTTGAGAAGGATATTCAACTGCTGCCTGTGGAAATCGATCCCGAATCGGTGGTCCACCTGAAGCAACGTTGGCCTGAGCTGGAAGACCGGATCATTGAAAGGGATTTTCTGAAAATGGATCTGTCGGACCATGTTACCGGCCCGTTTCACATCATTGGCAACTTTCCATACAATATCTCCAGCCAGATCTTTTTCCGAACCCTGGAGTACCGGCAGCAGGTTACAACAGTGGTCTGCATGATTCAGAAGGAGGTGGCCATGCGGATTGCATCTCCACCAGGCTCCAGGGAATATGGCATCCTCAGTGTCCTTTTACAGGCCTATTATAACATAGAATACCTGTTTTCGGTTAAACCGGGATCATTTTTTCCTCCTCCCAAGGTCACATCGGGTGTTATCAGACTAAGCAGGAATCATACGGTCAGCCTGCCCTGCGATGAAAAACTCTTTGTCAAGGTGGTTAAATCCACCTTTAACCAGCGGCGGAAAATGATCAGGAACTCAATCAAATCTATTTTATTAAATTTGGACAGCGATCACGAACTCCTGTCCAAACGACCGGAACAACTTGGGGTTCCGGAATTTATTGAACTGACTAATTGGGTTGAATCGCAACAATCGGCAGAGCAATGAGTAACGAACTGACCCGTGAATATATTAGCGACCTGAAGTCTGTCATCCATAAGAAGGACGACAGCTCAGCTCTTGATAAGCTGGACCAGCTTCACCCGGCTGATATAGCTGAGATTTACGAAAATCTCTCCCTGGAGGAGGCCACCTACCTCTACCTGCTCCTCGATCCCGAGAAAGCCTCCGATGTGCTGGTGGAACTGGAAGAGGACGCAAGCGGCAAAATAATCAACCTGCGTGCCGTCCGCGTTGTGGTCAGCCAGTTTATCGACCATATGGAAT
>DAOWFP010000037.1 GCA_030637895.1 Bacteroidota bacterium
ATTTCACTGCTTCCGGCCCTGGCTGTATCGGTCTGGTTCTTTGGAATCGGGATGCTTATTGTAGGTACTGTTTCGGTAGTATCGTGTATCCTCTTCGAATACCTGATCCAGCGCTATATGATGAAGGTTAAACCGACCCACCTGGATGGTTCGGCACTGCTTACAGGTCTGTTGCTGGCTTTCTGCCTTCCGTCCAATATCCCCTTCTGGATCGTAATGATTGGAGCACTTGCGGCAGTGGGGATTGGAAAGATGACCTTTGGAGGCCTGGGGAACAATATCTTCAATCCTGCCCTGGTGGGACGTGTGTTCCTCTTTATTTCCTTTCCTGTGGCCATGACTGCATGGCCCGAACCGGGACAATGGATGCATTATACTGATGCAGTGACCGGTGCCACTCCTCTGGGACTTATGAAGGAAGGCCTGGCTACGCTTACCGTTGGAGAGATAATGCCTGAAGTTCCTTCCTTCCTGAATCTATTGTTGGGGAAAACAATGGGTTCGGCAGGAGAGGTAAGTGCGCTGGCACTCTTGCTTGGAATGCTCTATATGATGTACAAAAAGATCATCTCCTGGCACATCCCGCTCACCATCCTGGCCACTGTGGCCATATTTACCGGGATCCTCTGGCTGGCCAATCCCGATCGTTTTGCCGATCCCCTGTTCCATTTGCTTAGCGGGGGACTCATGCTGGGGGCCATTTACATGGCCACCGATTATGTCACTTCGCCCATGAGCCATAGGGGCATGATTGTCTACGGAGTTGGGATCGGAATTGTAACGGTCCTGATACGGATCTTTGGTGCCTACCCTGAAGGGGTACAGTTTGCTATTTTAATCTTTAACGGATTCACTCCGCTGATCAATAAATTTGTCAAACCAAAACGTTTTGGAAAGGAGGTGAAACATGGCTAAAAAGGAATCCACTTTTCTGAGTATGGTGCTGACCCTTTTTATGGTCACACTGGTGGCGGCCGGATTGCTGGGTTCGGTCTATGCGCTTACCAAGGAACCCATTCGCCTGGCCGAATTGAAGAAAAAGAATGAGGCCATCCAGGTGGTAGTCCCCGGTTTTGACAACGAACCCTCCCAGGAAGTAGAACGCATATTCATGGATGGAGACAGTCTTTATCTCTATACGGCCCGCCTGGGTGAGGAGATTCTGGGAACTGCTGTGGAGACCTTTACCAACAAGGGATTCAGCGGAGAGTTTAAACTAATGGTGGGATTTGCCCCCGATGGGTCCATCATTGATATTGCCGTGATCAAACATGCGGAGACCCCCGGACTGGGCGATAAGATGGAGAAGGGCAAAAGTGATTTCAGTGTGCAGTTTATGGGCAAGCACCCCGATAGCTTTAATATCGCTGTTACCAAGGACAGGGGCGATGTGGATGCCATTACAGCCTCAACAATCACCTCCAGGGCCTATTGCGATGCAGTAACACGTGCCTATGGAGCATTTATGGAAAGTCAAAAAGCCAATTGATATGAATCAGTGGAAGAACTTTAGCAAAGGATTTATCAAGGAGAATGCGGTATTCGTGTTGTTTCTGGGATTGTGCCCAACCCTGGGTGTGACTACCTCGGCTATCAACGGGCTTGGGATGGGACTGGCCACCACCTTTGTGCTGGTGATGTCGAACCTGGTGGTCTCCCTGGTAAAGAACCTGATACCCGACAAGG
Organism: Bacteroidota bacterium; assembly: GCA_030637895.1. Classification (GTDB taxonomy): domain Bacteria; phylum Bacteroidota; class Bacteroidia; order Bacteroidales. Next base: position 1,687 of record DAOWFP010000037.1, read on the forward strand.
TGCGGATTCCTGCTTTTATTGTGATCATCGCCTCCTTTGTAACCGTGGTTGAACTGGTAATGAGAGGGTATGTACCAGGTCTCTTTGATGCACTGGGCCTTTTTATTCCACTTATTGTGGTCAACTGCGTGGTATTGGGAAGAGCCGAGGCCTTTGCCTCCAAAAATACAATCTGGTCCTCCCTTGTGGATGGTGCCGGAATGGGTCTGGGATTCACCATGGCGCTTACCGTTCTGGGAGCTGTCAGGGAACTTCTTGGCAGCGGAGCATTCTTTGGAATGAAACTGATCAGCGGCGACGCCATGCTGCTCTTCATCCTCCCTCCCGGGGCTTTCCTGGCGCTTGGTTACCTGCTCGTTCTTGCTAATATGATTAAAGAAAAAACATCCTGACCATGGAATATATCCTGATCATTATCTCTGCTGTATTTGTCAGCAACATCGTTCTGAACCAATTCCTTGGGATCTGCCCCTTTATAGGTGTATCCAGCAAAGTTGAGACAGCCATCGGCATGACCGGTGCAGTCACCTTTGTCATGGTCATCGCCACCCTGGTAACCTACCTGATTTACCAATCGGTGCTGATACCGCTTGGTATTGTGTACATGCAGACCATTACCTTTATCCTGGTCATTGCATCGCTGGTTCAGCTTGTGGAGATCATCCTGAAAAAGATCTCTCCTCCGCTCTACCAGGCCCTTGGGATCTTCCTTCCCCTGATCACCACCAACTGCGCTGTTCTGGGTGTGGCTGTACTGGCCGTTCAGAAAGACTTTGGCCTTTTGGAAAGCACTGTTTTTGCCATCGGGAATGCCATCGGTTTTGGACTTGCACTTATCACTTTCTCCGGGATTCGCGAACAGCTGGATCTGCTCAATGTCCCTTCGCGCATGAAAGGTGTGCCCATCGCCTTTATCGTGGCCGGACTGATGGCCCTGGCTTTTATGGGATTTGCAGGAATTGTGTAATCCGCAGCGCGGATCTTCGCTTGCTCGCCTTGCACACTATTAGATAAAGATTAGGAGAAATGCCGGATACCATTATCCAAAAAACAATTCTGTTTGTAAAAGAGGTCCTCGAGGGGGCCGAAGGGGGCCATGACTGGTACCATATCGAACGTGTCTGGAATACTGCCAGGTACATCCGGGAGCGGGAAGGAACCGGCGATATGCTGACCATAGAGCTGACTGCCCTCCTCCATGATATTTCCGATGCAAAGTTCAATGGCGGGGATGATGAGAAGGGAAGCGAAATGGCTGGAGATTTTCTTCTGAAGCAGGGTGTGGATGCGGAAACGGTGGAACATATTTCGGCCATCATAAAACATGTTTCCTATAAGGGAGGGTTTAGCCAGGACCAGATCTCTACCATTGAGTTTCAGATTGTGCAGGATGCCGACCGGCTTGATGCAATTGGTGCCATCGGGATCGCCAGGGCATTTAATTACGGAGGATTTAAGAACCGGCCCATCCACCTTCCTGAGAAGCCACTTCAGGAGTATGATGATTCAAAGGCCTATCATAAATCAGATGCCCCTACCATCAATCACTTCTACGAAAAACTCCTGAAACTGAAAGATCTGATGAATACAGCTACGGGCATGCAAATGGCTAAAGAACGGCACGACTATATGCTTGACTTCCTGGATCGCTTTTACAATGAGTGGGATCCGGGCAAATAATCCAATCGTAGATCGATTTGGGAGTTCGCTTAGAACAGGAAATTCGTGTTGATATAAAAACCGCTGTCTCCATCCTCCTTCTTGGCAGCCAAGCCGTAATCCACTGTAATAATAAAGTTCTGGTTCAGGGCAATGTGTATCCCCCCACCAAATCCCAGGTGTGGTACCTCTTTGGCATCCGGGTTGATAATCTCATCGGGCAATCCATCGGGCAACTCATCGGGTATTCCAGAAGCGTCAAACTTATACTTCTGGGTCACCATTCCACCATCCACAAATCCAGCAAGGGCTATATAAAGGTTCTGGTTAAAAACGGTAGTCCGCAGTATCTTGCCACGCAATTCAAGATTGCCATAGGCAAATCCATCCCCAACAATGCGATTACGTAACACGCCTCGAACTGTTTTATTACCACCCACTCCATCCGATGTCAATTTGGGAGCCGTATTAAAGAGGTAGGGCATCATATAGAAGGGCATCTCCCCGCTGATTCTCCCTTGGTAAGAGAGCCTGACCGCAAGATTCATCCATTCTGGTATAAGGGTAAAGTAATGCCTGTGGGTAAAAATTAAACGGGTATAGCCGTAATCGGTATTGCTCAGGAATGAAGGAGCATAATGCAGCTGCAACTCGGTCCAGATACCCTTGAATGGATTGGGCTCATTGTCTCTGGTATCATAGACAAGTCCACCCTTCAGCAAGGTATGCCCTCCCCCATTGGCCTGATCCTCCGGGATAAGTCCCCATTCCATGTAGTTTCCATAGAGGGAGTTATCGGAGAGCAAATCTTCGGTTTCTCCTTCATTCAAGCTATTTACATCCACCGAATCGATCGTGTTTCCAAAATAGCCGATCCCTGCCAGCCATCTAAATTTCTGTCCAATAATCTCCCCCTGGAAATCAGCATTGATCCGAATTAACTTTCTGGAGTGTCTATAGTATGCGCGATTGGAGTAGCCCATATCATCCACACTGTTAACATAATCAGGATCATAGATGGCCTGATACCCATTGAACCCATAGAAGTCAAGTGCCTTTTCTGTGAGATAACTGGCTTCAATGAATGACCGGATACCCGGAATCAATTTGTCTGTATCATAGGTGATCTGGTTGATCCCATTTCCCTTTGTAGTTCTTGACCACTCCAGATAAACCGAGTGATCGTACATGGGGTAGCGCGATCCGTCGCCAAACCAGTACAGGTTAACCAGTGCACCATATTTTAAACCAACATCTGCATCATAGGCCACAAAAGGGAATCCGCCAAAACTGAATCCGGTTTTAACTTTTTCTTCTTTCTTCGAAGAGATGGTATCTGCATCCTGCGCAATCAGGGAGATGGATAAGAACAATAAAATGCCAATGGAAAACAGGCGGTTTTTCATAGAAGTAAGTTTTAGCCCGGGCAATTTAGGAATTATTTCCAATCAGTCCCCACCGTCAAAACAGATTATTATGTACATTTAATTTTCCAAGTCCATAGAAATGAAGATTATTCGTCCCTTGCTATACCTCTTGCTAATCCTGGTGGGAGCCTTTCTTATGTTCCTTCTCTACGCAACTATTGATGACTACCGGCCCCATGAGCTTACTGCCCAATCGACTGAATGTGAGCCGCATATCATTTCAAATTCTTTGCAAATTGAGCTGCTGATCTGGAACATTGGCTATGCCGGTCTGGATGCATCCATGGATTTCTTTTACGATGGTGGAGAGCAAATGCGCCCAAGCAAAGAAGGTGTGCTCAGCAATATGGAGGGAATCACCAACACCCTGGCACCCTATATTGGTTTTGATTTTATCCTGCTGCAGGAGGTGGATCAGGATTCCAAAAGAAGCTATCATATTAATGAGTTCCAGGAAATTAATGACCAGTTCAAAGGCTATTACAGTAGTTTTGGAATGAACTACAATGTGGGATTTGTTCCCATCCCACTTACCGAACCCATGGGAAAAGTGCAATCGGGATTGATGACCCTATCCTTACATTGTCCGGCTAGTTTGGAGCGCCACAGTTTTCCTGGCAATTATAGCTGGCCCATGAAGTTGTTTATGCTGGACCGCTGCTTCCTGATAAATCGTTACCAGCTAAGTAATCAGAAAGAGCTGCTAATTATCAACACGCACAATTCAGCCTACGACGATGGCTCACTCAGGGCGCAACAAATGAGCTATCTCAGTGATTTTCTGCTTTCCGAATACGAAAAAGGAAACTATATCATTGTAGGAGGCGACTGGAACCAGACCCCTTACGGTCTCGAACCTGAACTCCCCTCCCATCGTTTCGATACTGAAAACCTGACCTATGTGGAACAGGATTATCCAGCACCCGGGTGGCTTTGGGCCTATGATGTAAGCATGCCTACCAATCGGCGATTGGCACAACCCTATGACCAGACCAGCACCCCCACCACAATTATCGATTGTTTCCTTACCTCACCAAACATTCAGATAGAGCATGTAAATACCATTGATCTTGGATTTCAATACAGCGACCATCAGCCCGTTGAGCTAAAGGCCAGACTTTCTAATAACCAATAATCTACTTCCCGACATGAAAATTTTAAAGCGTATTCTCACCATCATCCTGATTGTGATCGTGCTGGCCGTTGCCGGCGGTATGATATTCCTCAACAGTGTAAAAACAAAGGCACTACCTGATTACAACGCGTCTGTTGACCTGGAAAAACTCACAGCCCCTGTAACTGTATTTCGCGATTCAATGGGAATTCCCCATATCTATGCCGACAATGAAGAAGATCTCTACCGAACAGTGGGTTATGTAATGGCACAGGACCGCTTATGGCAGATGGACCTGATGAGGAGAATCACCACAGGTCGCCTGTCGGAGGTTCTCGATCCCGGACTGGTAGAGGCAGACCGGCTCTTCAGGGCGCTTGATTTTCCAAAAAAGTCACAGATGGTAATTGCCCAGACCGATCCTGATATCCTCCTTTGCATGGAGGCCTTCACGGACGGGATCAACCAGTTTATCACCCGGAACCAAAAAAAGCTCTCCTTCGAATTTACCATGCTGGGATACAAACCTGATCCCTGGAAAGTTGAACACACCTTCAACCTTATCGGGTATATGGCATGGGATCTCTCATCGGGCTGGAACACCGATATGGCCCTCTATAAGATCCAGCAGGTGGTCTCCGACACCCTGTTCAGGGAGCTGCTGCCCGATATGACCTTCCAGGACATTCCTGTATTCCCTGAGTTTATGAGTTCGGATAATACCCTTGAATTGCAATCGGCCATGACCGATGCTATTGCAATCATCGATGAACTGGGACTACAGGTTTTTGAGGCCTCCAATAACTGGGCTGTATCCGGAGAGAAAAGTGAAACCGGCATGCCCCTCATGGCCAACGACATGCACCTGGGTCTGATGTCACCTGGCATCTGGTACCAGATGCACCAGGTAATAGAGGGCAAGTTGAATGTGACAGGCGTGGCCCTGCCGGGCGGACCCTATATTATTGCAGGGCACAATGAGGATATTGGCTGGGGCATGACCAATGTAATAGTCGATGACCTCGATTTCTACCTGGAAACCATCAATCCGGCCGACAGCAGCCAGTACCTGCTCGATGGAGAATGGCAGGATATGAGAATTGTGAAAGAGGAAATCACTGTGAAAGGAGTTGATGAGCCCGTGGTGCGGATCAACCGTTTTACCCACCGGGGACCCGTGGTCAGTGAGTTTAAAGGTATAAAGGACAAAGTCATGTCGGCCAGCTGGCAGGGCAATGAATTCAGCAATGAAATTCGAACCATTCATCTCTTGAATCGTGCCGGAAACTGGGAAGATTTCAGAGATGCACTCTCAACCTTCAACTCGGTTAGCCAGAATGTTGTCTATGCAGACCGACAGGGAAACATCGGACTGCAGACATCGGCAGGGATCCCAATCCGGCACTCCGGGGGCATCCTTGTCTACCCGGGCGACACGTCTCTTTACGACTGGCAGGGACAGGTTCCCTTTGAGGAGCTACCCAACTCCTATAACCCGGAGTGCGGTTATGTTTCAAGCGCCAATAACAAGACGGTGGATGAGGACTACCCATACTACATCGGCTCCTGGTTCGCCCTGCCCTGGCGTATCGGACGGATCAGGGAGATGCTTGAAGAAAAAGAGGTTCTGGGAACAGAAGACTTTAAACGCATGTTGCGCGATCAGAATTCTCTTTTTGCCAGGAAGATGACACCTGTCTACCTGGATGCCCTGCAGGATCATTCCAGCGGAGAATTCCAGCCGGCCTACCAGGCCCTGGATGACTGGGATTATGACATGCAGGCAAGCTCAGCAGCCGCTCTTATTTTTGAGATCATGTTTTTGGAGCTGAACAGGGCCATGTTCGAAGATGAACTGGGGGATGACTATGGGCAGCTGGCTTACAATGCCATTGCTAAAAATCTCATTGAAAAAACCAGGGTAAGCGGACATTCCCTCTGGTGCGATGATGTAAATACACCGGATATAAGCGAGAGCTTCCATGACAACATCCGGACCGCCTTCCAGCAAACCATGGATACCCTCACCTCCATGTATGGATCCGAGGTATCTGACTGGGAATGGGGCAAGCTGCACAAAGTAGCACTGATCCATCCCATGGGTAGTGTTCCCATTGTTGAGAAGTTATTTAAGGTCAACCGGGGGCCCTATGCCATTGGTGGGAGTTCTCACACGGTATGTCCCTACAGCTATCCAAAAGGGAGTAGTTTTGTCGCAAATCACGGAGCCTCCGAACGGCATATCTTTAATACGGCTGACTGGGACCGGTCCCTGACGGTAATCCCCACAGGGATATCCGGCATACCATCTTCACCCCACTACCTGGATCAGACCAAACTTTACATTAACAACGAGTTTCACAGGGATCATTTTAGCAGGGAAGCAGTGGAAACCTCTTACCTGTATAAGGCGGAATTTAAATAATAGATCAGGAGAGATATCCATCCATCTTATCAAGCAGCAGACTCATGTTCAGCGGCTTGGTAAGATAGGCGTCACACCCGGCCCGTTTGGCCTCCAGGTGGTCCATTGAAAAGGCATAGGCTGTCTGGGCGATGACCACCACGTCCCGGGCAAAGGACTTAATCTCCCTGGTGGCTGTGAAGCCATCTTTATTCGGAAGGTGAATGTCCATTAAAACCAGGTCGGTCTCAGGATGCTTGCGAACAAAATCCACAGCTTCATTTCCATCTGTGGTATAGGTGATACTGGCACCGGTCTCTTTCAAAAAAGTTCCAAGCAGGTAAGCACTTGATTCGTCATCTTCAACTACCAGGATATTTTTTGAGTTCCAACTGTATACAGGATGATCTTCCATGTTGATTTTTTCAGAGACTGCAATTACGCTATAGGAAGTTAATGAAAATAATTCCACATAGAACCATTTTAGTCCCAATAATTTCGGCTGGGTGTGAAAAGTTACTAATTTAGAACCCTTTATTTAATCATACTGTTCATATTTAACACCATCAAATGAAACTGAGGAATATACTGGGAATTGATATTGGAGGTTCCGGCGTAAAAGGTGCCATTGTTGATACAAAAAAAGGTGTACTGCTTACCGAAAGGTTCCGCATTCCCACTCCACAACCTGCCACTCCGGAAGCTGTGGCCAAAGTGATGAAAAAAATTACCCAACACTTTGACTGGAATGGTCCGGTCGGAGCAGGTTTTCCCGGGGTAATCCAGCAGGGCGTGGCCCGCACCGCAGCCAATGTGGATAAAAGCTGGATTGATAAGAACCTTAATAAACTCTTTTCCCAGGCCACCGGCTGCAAGGTGCATGTGGTGAACGATGCAGATGCTGCCGGCATGGCCGAAGTAAAATTCGGAGCCGGAAAAGGGAAAAAGGGGACCCTGTTGCTGGTTACCGTGGGAACCGGACTGGGCACTGTGATTTTCAGCAACGGAAAATTGGTTCCAAACCTGGAGATGGGGCATATTCTTCTTCACGGTGCCGATGCCGAACTCTATGCCACTGACGCTGCACGGAAAAAGAATAATCTGGACTGGGATACCTGGGCCGGCCGTTTCAATGAATACCTGCTCCGCATGGAAGAACTGGTATGGCCCGACCGGATCATTATTGGAGGAGGAGCCAGCAAAAAAGGAGATTTGTTCTTCCACCATCTGACCACCAAGGCCAAAGTGGTTCCTGCAAAACTGATGAACGAAGCGGGTATCGTGGGTGCTGCCATGGTAAGCAAGTACTACAACAAGCTGGAAAAATAAATCATTTTTGCAGCATCCTGTCAAAGGAAAACCTTATTTCAGTATCGCCATCCGAGATCTTCGCAAGTAGTATATTGTCACGCAGAGTGTACTCAATATTTTTTGGGAACTCGTTATTCCTATTTTCACATTCAAAGCTACTCTTTGAGTGACTTAAAATGAGGAAGAGGGTTGGGTTTTCATTTACCCCGGTGACTTCCAAATTCCATTTCTCACCTGTTTTAATAAGCCTCAAATTCTCTTTAAAGATTGTGTCACTATTGTGCAGCGTACAACCCAATCCAATGTATTCTGTACTTGAGTTCTTACTCCAGTACTCATATGTGATATTCCCTTCCTTATCATTGCTTCGCATCCAACTCCCAATTAACCAGTCGAAGTTATCCGAAGAGACAGTATCTCCTTCATGAGGATGATCCCTTCTGCTGTGTTGGCAGCTGGAGATGCTGATAAGCGCTAAAACAATAATGACCAGAGTCTTCATCTTAATATTTTGTCAAGCAGTTTTTGCCCTCAATATTGATCCCAGCAAAAGACCGATTGACCTGGCTTCTTTCTGATCTTCACAAGTATATTCAAGCGGGCGCTTGCTTTCTGCATCTTCAGCACTTGTGATACCTATATGAGAATAGACATTACCCTCCTTACACTCGTGCCCAAAACCACAATCATAGCACTGCTGGTGGCCCGATACAGTAAGGGAAGCAATCAATGCCATTTTGTTGCTTAGCATCATCCGCTCAATAAATGAGCTCGCTTCCCTTTTTTCCTTGTCTCGATCCAGTCCGACTGCAACTCCCAATGTACCTTCTATTGGGAATGCTCCCTGGTGCCTTAATGCAAATGTTCTTTCCCAGAAAGCATGCCCAATTGCATTCAAAGTTCCATAGTAATTCCCACCACCAAAAACAAGTGCATCAGCTTCAATGATTTTATCAGTAAGTGTATGAAATTCATCATCTTGAATACATCTGTTACTCCTGGCACATTTAAGGCATCCCAAACAGCCTTTGATGTTTAAATCCGCAAGGTGGATCATTTCGAATTCCACATGGGATTCCATGAGTATATCATTCACAATCCTTTTTGAATAAGCACCTTCTCTTCCACTACTGCTAATACCTATTGCCTTCATGTGTGTGAATTTAATCTTTTTTCCTTCTTCTATAAATATACCTGATAAGCGAACCTGGAATAAGGGGGATGATTCGCATGATGAACTTATTTAACAAGCCAGGAATGCTTTCTGCGCGGTTCTTGAAAAGCGCAGTAATACCGGCTTTAGCAACATCTTCTGGCTTTTTCATTATTCCAAGGCGCATTGCCCGGCGGATGTTGATTTCCGAGGTGTCATATAATCTTGTTGCGGTTGCTCCCGGAAGCAGGCATAAGACGCGTACGCCGCTTCCTTGCAGTTCGGAGTGTAATGCGCGCGTAAACTGTCGAAGAAAAGTTTTAGTAGGACCATAGAGAGA
>DAOWFP010000084.1 GCA_030637895.1 Bacteroidota bacterium
CATGATGATCTGGAGCAGGGGCACAATGGTAGCCTTTAGTTCGAAATCACCCCATTTTAGGAAAAGAGAGGGATAGTACATGGAGATGGTGACCGCCGCAAAAATCATGATGGTGTAAGAAAATCCCTTTCCGATGGGAGTTCCTCTTACTCCAAATGCCAGGAAAGCAAAGAATCCGAATAGGAGAGGGCCTGTATAAGAGCTCTTTCCGATGAGAAGTGCCAGCAGGAACATGACAATGGAGAGACCTGCAAGGACCAGCAATAATTTGTAAAGGTTTTTTTTCTTCATAGATCGGAAGGGAAGATATGAAGTATTTTAATAATTTGTATGCTATTACCAAAAGAACCTATTATGGAACCTCAAAAAAACCGAAGATCTTTCCTGAAAAAAGCCGGACTGGGTGGTTTGGGACTTGGCTTGCTTATGCATGCATCCGCAGAGGAGCAGCTTGAATACCTTACCCAAAATATAAGTCGCTATTCCGGGCCCGCTGACCTGAAGATTACGGATATGCGCATTGCGCAGGTGGGCAACGTACCCATTGTAAAGATCTATACCAACCAGGGGGTGCACGGACTGGGTGATGTTCGTGACGGGGCAGACAAGCGATATGCTCTGATGCTGAAAAGCCGGATCCTGGGAGAGAATCCCTGCAACGTGGAGCGGATCTTTAAGATTATCAAGCAATTTGGAGATCATGGACGACAGGGAGGTGGGGTCTCAGGTGTGGAGATGGCCCTCTGGGACCTGACCGGGAAGGTATATAATGTGCCGCTTTACCAGTTGCTGGGAGGGAAATACCGCGATAAGGTGCGGATCTATGTGGATACACCTTCAGCAAATGATCCTGAGGGATTCGCGCTTAAGATGAAGGGTCGCATTGATCAGGGATTTACCATCATGAAGATGGATATTGGGATAGGACTTATTAAGGACATACCAGGCACGCTTACCAATACGGAGCACTGGGATGAGATGCGCGGATGGGAACAGAACAAAGGAAGTTACGGGCTGACCATGCATCCTTTTACCCGGGTCCAGATCACCGAAAAAGGTATAGCCGAGATGGTGAAATATTTGGCAGCAATGCGAGAGACGGTGGGTTGGGAGGTACCCGTAGCCATCGATCACCTGGGACATATGGGACTGAATAGCATGATCAGGCTCGGGAAGGCATTTGAGCCCTATAATGTGGCATGGCTGGAGGACCTGATCCCCTGGCAATATGCGGACCAGTGGAAGGAGATTTCGCAGGCAATCGATGTCCCCACCTTGACAGGTGAAGATATCTACCTGAAGGAAGGTTTCAGGGAGCTCATCGAAAAGCGGGCGGTGGATATGGTGCACCCCGATCCGGTTTCGGCTGGAGGCTATCTGGAGACCAAGCGCATTGGAGATTTTGCGGAGGAGCACGGGATTGCCATGGCTCTGCACCATGCTTCCTCACCTGTCTCTTTTATGGGTTGTGTCCATACGGCGGCGGCCACCGAAAACTTTGTGGCCCTGGAACACCATTCGGTAGATAAAGACTGGTGGGAGGATCTGGTGACCGGGCTCGAAAAGCCGCTGGTGGAGGATGGTTATGTGACAGTTCCTGAGAAGCCGGGTGTGGGCGTGGAGCTGAACGAGGAGGTAGTAAAAGAACATCTGGGCAAAGGGGAGGAACTGTTTGCACCCACAGAGGAGTGGGATGCCAGGCGCTCCTGGGACCGGCAATGGAGTTAACATAGCGCAACTTATATAAGAAAATGAAACAACTAATTGTATTGTGTTTGGCGGGCCTTCTGATGACTTGTGCCCCTGTAAAATCTAAGAATGACGGACCCCTGGTCCCCGGTCAGCTTACCTGCGAATACCTGGAAAATCCATCTGTCGTAGATCATTCACAACCCCGGTTATCGTGGATTAATATTGCCCGGGAGGACTTACGCGGACAGACTCAGACCGCCTGGCAGGTGCGGGTGGCCAGTTCGAAGAAACTATTGGAAGAACCCGATCTGTGGGATAGCGATAAGCAACTCTCGATGCAGTCAACCCGTGTCAAGTACAGGGGCAAAACGCTGGAATCCAGACAGGAATGCTGCTGGCAGGTCAGGGTGTGGGATCGCGATGGGGTGGTTTCAGAGTGGAGTGACCCGGCAAGCTGGCGCATGGGCCTGCTGAATCCGGATGATTGGAAGGCAGAGTGGATCGGGGCTCCGTGGCAGGGGGAAGAGGAGCTCCCAATACCTGAATCACGAACTATGATCCCCGATTATAAGGGCCCTCCGGCTCCTTTGCTGAGGAAACCCTTTCATGTAGAAAAGGAGGTGGAAAGTGCTGTGGTTTTTGTAAGCGGACTGGGGTATTTTGAATTGTGGCTCAATGGTGAAAAGGTGGGGGATGATGTGCTGGTCCCCAACCAGACCAATTACGGGAAGCGCAGTGAATTAGTGGATGGATTTATTTCCCTTCCTGATGAATTCAGGGAATATAAGGTAATGTACCTGGCCTACGATGTTAAGGATCAGTTGATCAGCGGGGAGAATGCATTAGGGGGAATACTGGGAAACGGTTTCTACAATCCGGCCAGTGCCTGGACAGTAGGCTATGGCACTCCCAGGTTTCTGTGCCAGTTACATATTACCTACACTGACGGAACAGAAGAGGTAGTGGTCAGTGACGACAGCTGGAAAGCCTCCAGGAGTCCCATTTTGATGAACATGGTCTATTACGGTGAAAACTATGACGCCCGCATGGAACAGCCGGGATGGTCTGCTGCTGAATTTGATGATACGGGATGGGAGGCAGTAAGTTTACGTGAGGCTCCTTATGGAACGCTAATGGCCCATACCGCCTATCCCGACAGGGTGACAGAGGAATTGGAACCGGTTTCTATAGAAAAAATGGGTGAAGGGCACTATAAGGTGGATTTTGGGGTGGAAATCTCAGGCTGGGTGAGACTGAACGAGGTGGAAGGCCCGGAGGGACATACTATAACCATTACTCCAAATGCCAATCTTTATTCAGGTAAGAATGTATATACCTTCAAAGGCGAGGGTCCGGAATCCTATGCACCACGCTTTAACTGGTTTGTATTTAGCGGGGTGGAGGTCAGCAACTGGCCGGGGGAGCTAAAACCTGAACATCTTACTGCTGAGGCTGTGAATACATACATTGAGCCAACGGCCAACTTTGAGACCTCTAACGAACTGTTTAATGAAATCAATAAGATCTGGCGCAGGAGTCAAATGGACAATATGCATGGAGGGCTGGCCAGTGATTGTCCGCACCGCGAAAGATCAGGATACACGGGCGATGGCCAGATTGCCTGCAATACTGTACTACATAATTTCGATGCAAAGAATTTCTACCAAAAGTGGATCGGGGATATGCGAGGAGCACAGATTATGGAAACCGGCTATGTGCCTAATGGAGCCCCCTGGCAACCGAGTTGCGGTGGAGGACCAGCATGGGGAGCAGCCATCTGTGTTATGCCATGGGAGTATTATGTGCAGTACGGATCCGGGGATATGCTGGAGGACAACTATGAAGGGATGAAAGGATATGTAAGGTATATGTTGAGCTGGACCGGTGAAGACGGAATTACGCTTTCGAAACGGACGGATAAAAATGGAAAATGGCTGAAGTGGTTTAATCTGGGAGATTGGCTTCCTCCCGGGGAGCTGATTCCGGATGCTTTGGTGCACACATTCATACTCTGGTATTGTGCTGATATTACTGGCAGAACAGCCAGTGCACTTGGCATTGAGGATGAGGCTGAGGAGTACAGGATTCTGGCAGATAGAACAAAAAAAGCATTTTCCAGGCGATTCTACAATGAAAAGGCAGGTTCCTACGGCGATGCCGGAGGAAACATTCTGGCGCTGAAGATGGGGATTCCTGAGGAACAGTATGAGCGTGTTGTGGCTGCTTTGAAGGCAGGGCTTGAAACAAGTGGAGGTCATCTGGATACAGGCATTCTTGGCACCCGTTTTTTCTTTGAAGTCCTGGCTGAACACGGATTGAACCAGGAGGCTTATGAGGCCATGAATAAGAGAACCGAGCCCTCATACGGACACTGGATCGAACTGGGTTCTACTACCAGTCGTGAAAACTGGAATGAGAATGGTTCTCATAACCATCCCATGTTTGGGGGCGGACTGGTATGGTTTTACAGGAATCTGGCGGGCATGCAGGCAGATCCACAGCAACCTGGCTACCGGCATATTATCTTTAAACCACAAGCTGTAAAAGAACTGGACTATGTGACCTACACCAACAACACTCCTTATGGAGAGGGGGGGATCACCTGGAGAAACCAGGAAGGAGTATTTTTAATGGATATCACTGTTCCGGTGAGCTCTTTTGCAACAGTTCATGTACCAGCTAAGGATCCTTCACAGATTACAGAGGGTGGGGTAGCAACGGATCAGGCAAAGGGAGTCACATTCAAAGAGATGAAGGATGGGTATGCCTTATTTAAAGTTGAAAGCGGATCTTACCAGTTCCGGGTCAGCGAATAAAGCCTCTTCTAAGACAAACAATTATGGAGATTATTACAGAGCGACTCTTACTAAGAGAGATTACATGGAATGACCTTGAGGATATTCACAGACTCCATTCTATACCTGAAGTGGATGAATTCAATACCCTCGGGATTCCAGAGAACCTGGATGAGACCAGGGAGCTTATCCGTCCGGAAATTGAGTCAAAAAAAGCGGATCCTCAAAACAGCTACACCTGGCGGATCATCTTAAAAAACACAGGTGATTTTATTGGATTGGCAGGTATGACACTTTTCAGGGATAAATTCAGATTGGGAGAGATGTATTACAAATTATTACCTGCTTTCTGGGGGAAGGGATATGCAACCGAAGTTACAAAGAACCTGATCGTGGTCGGATTTGATAAATTTGGATTACACAAAGTTGAAGCGGGTGTGGCCACCGAGAATGAGAGATCCATTCATGTCCTTGAGAAAGCAGGGATGATCCGTGAAGGATTGAGAAGAAAGATCCTGCCCATTAGGGGAGAATGGAAGGATAATTACCATTATGCCATCGTGGAAGACGACCCAAGGGACTACTAAGCGGGTATTAATCCATCTCCCTGTGCCAGAGGGTGACCCTTACATTCTGGCTTTCGCGCAGGTGTTCGGCCAGACGTTCAGCACAGTATACTGAGCGGTGCTGACCTCCGGTACATCCGTAACTGACCCGCAGGTGGGTGAAGTTTCGCTCTTCGTACTTATCCACCGACATATCGGCCAGAGAAAAGGTAGCACTTAAAAATTCATTCACATCGCTTTGCTGCTCCAGGTATTCGATCACAGGCTTATCCTTGCCGTTCAAACCTTTGAGTTGCTCGACATGGTGTGGATTGGAAATGGCCCGGCAGTCGAATACATAGCCTCCGCCATGTCCGCTGGGATCCTCTGGAATGCCGTGTTTGTAACTAAAGCTGTTGATGTTGACGGTCAGGGTCGATTTTCTACTCCCCTTGTCCTTAAACCTTTTGAGCTTTGGCGCTTCAAGAAGGTCTTTATATACCTTGAGCAGTGTGGGAATCTCAATGTCAAATTTAACATTGTTGAGGATCCAGTCCAGATCGTTCAGGGCATAGGGAATACTCTGAAGAAAATGGGTCTTTTTTTCATAGAAGCCCCGGAATCCATAAGCACCCATGGCCTGCATAATCCGGATCAGCACATATGCAAAGTAGGATTGCCTGAACTTCGTGGCATCAACTGAAGGGTAGCTGGCCAGACCGGCAATGTAGTGTTCCAGCAATTCCTCGCGGATTTCCGGAGGTATATCGGCCTTGGAGTCGTAAAGCAGTGAGGCTACATCATACTGAAGTGCTCCCTTTCTACCCCCCTGGTAATCGATAAAAAAGGGCAAGCCATCCCGAAGCATCACATTTTTCGACTGGAAGTCGCGATAAAGGAAGTAAGAGGTATCCTGGGCAAGCAGATACTCGATTAGTGAATTATAGTCGTTCTCCAAGAGCTGCTCATTAAAAGGGATTCCTGCCAGCTTGAGAAAGAAGTATTTGAAATAGCTGAGGTCCCACTGCATACTCTGCCGGTCGAAACTGGCTCGTGGATAACAGACCGAATAATTGAGGTCCTTCGCTCCGGTAATCTGAAACTTCTGAAGTTCGGTCAATACTTTTTTATAAACTTCGGTCAGAGCTTCAGGGAATTTGCCATTATCTCTTAGCTGAAACACGTAATCGAACAGGGTCATATCCCCCAGATCTTCCTGCAGGTAAGCATTATGCTCCAGGTCAATCAGGTAGATCTCCGGTACGGCCAGTCCCAATGAATGGAAATGCCTGCTAAATTCAATAAAGGCCTCATTTTCCTCCCGGTCCAGGTTTACGGCACCAATGGC
>DAOWFP010000081.1 GCA_030637895.1 Bacteroidota bacterium
GACCTTTCCGGTTTTCACATAAACTTCAATATCAGATGGCTTATCAAGCTGCTTAACGTTGAAAGAGGTTCCAAGTACAGTAACAATCATTCCTGCGGACCGGACTGTAAACGGATTCTGGGGATCTGACATGACTTCGAAGAAAGCTTCTCCTTTGAGTTCAACGGCCCTCTGATTCTTAAAAGCTAAGGAATAGCTGATCTCCGCTCCTTTGTTGAGATAGACCCGGCTGCCATCGGGTAGATCCACAGTGGCCACACCTTCTTCGGCCAGGTGATGCCTGATGGTTCCATCCGTGTTATCCCGGATCACACCAAAATAGAGTGCAGGTATCCCAATGGCCAGAATCAGCGCAATGGAAGCAGCAATCCTCAGTAGCGGGGCGAATCTGCCCCGGTCCGGACTGTCTGCCTGGTCCTCCAGGAGGCCTTCCGATTCCAGCTTTTGATGAAGCTGGTTCCAGGCCTTTACAGTGTCCCAGTCCTTCGGTGAAGGATTTTTATCAAAATATTTCCAGTTCTTTTCCATGTTTCTCAAATCTGATAACTTTTCCTGGCTTTCTTCAGATTCACTTAAAAAGGTGATCTCCTCTTTAGTTGTCATCTCCCCGGCCAGGTAACGGGCCATCTGTATATCCTTACTCCTGCTCATATCTTTCCATACTGTTTCTTAACGCTTTCAATGCTTTCCCCATATTGGCTTCCACTGTTTTTTCTGATATAGATAGCTTTATGGCAATTTCCCTGTATTTCAATCCCTCCTGGCGGTTCAGCCTGAAAATTTCCCTGGTCCTTTCCGGAAGTCTTTCAAGTGTTTGAGAGATCAGGCTTGATACCTCATCAAGTTGAATGACCTGCGAAGGATCTGGCTCGTCCACAATGGGCTCCGGCCGGGAGAGATCTTCCATGAAATGTTCCCTTCTCATTTTTCTCAGGTACATCATGGAGTTGTTATATGCTGCACGATACAGGTAACTTTGCAGGCTTTGCCTGATTCGCAGCGTTTCCCTGTTTTTCCAAATATTAAAGAACACGTCCTGCACTACCTCTTCAGCCACTTCTTTCATACCCACAAGACTTTCAGAATATCCACACAAGCTGTTGTAGTAATGGTGAAAAAGAGCCTCAAAGGATGTAATATCTCCTTTCTGGATTTTTCTAAGTTGCTGTTGTTCTTTCAGGACCATTTTCAAGTGTAAAAAGCACTGTCTGTTTTGTGACTTGTACTGGGATGGTAAAGTTACACAATTCCAACAGACAGTGCTTTGAGCTATATAGATTGATGCTTATTAATTATCTGCTGTTCGTTTCAGGTACTTTCTGTTCAGTCTGCGGATGGCACTCTCGATGGACTGATCTGGTTCGATCACATTGTAACCTTCCCAGAATCCCTGATCAAAGAAAATATATACTTTCTCGTTCAGCACATCATTGCTTTTGAACCGTTCCTTGCCTGCAAATCTCTCAATTCCTTCATAGGTACGGTCGGTTATGGCCAGTTCAGACATGGTCGAATAGGTGGTGTTAAAGAATTTCTTTTTCCAGTTCACCTTAAATTTCACCTCTGCACGTGCATAACTGAAGTACCATCTGTCCTCATCAATGGTATACTTGGCCCTATAGACTGCTCTTTCGGGAATAATGCTCATGCCCATGGGTTTCCGCTTAATAAAGAGCCTTGCTGCTTCATCCTGGTTTTCCACATTGAGCTCAAACTCTGCTTCCGAAATGGCAAGTTTATCCATTTCTACATACAGGCGGCCCTTGTAGTATGGGTCATCCACATACTCCTTCTGATTGAAAGAGATGACATAATGAAGCCTGTCGTCAATGGTGATCACATCAGAGAGGCGAAAATCATAAATATTAAGATACTCCTCGGAAAGCAGGATATAGGGATTTTTCACAACATCCATCAGAATGGTGGTATTGGGGCCACCCTGTACTTTGAACAGGACCGTATCCATCCGCTCAACATCGGCACTCTTGCGCCCTTTGAACAGTTTCACCTGGTCCACTTGGTATTCGTTGGTGTAGCTACCCTTATATACATCAATAATAGCTTCCGATACGGAGACATAATTACGTCCCCTCTGGATGGTTTCCCGGTAAAATCCACGCATCATCATCGGATCTCCGCTGTAGTTGGTTCTGATATTGGCCAGTACATCAGCGATGAGTTCCATGGCATCTTGGGGGCGAATGGTTACCTGTTTCAATTGTATGGAACTCTGTGCCAGTTCTACAATATGGGAATCATTGTCGGAAAAGTTACTCAGGTCAAGAATCTTGTTTTGATACCCGATATAAGAGATTTTCAACTGCGAAACATCTGCCTTTCGTTCAATTTTAATGATGAATTCACCATCAATATTGGTTACGGTTGCAACGTTGCTCCCCATTGCCTCGATGGTTGCAAAAGCAAGTGCCTTGTTTGTTTGGGAATCAACTACCTTGCCATAATAAGGCTTGAAGTTGATGGTATCGGCCAGCTCTTCGTCATATCCCGGAAAAGCATAAAGTGTGGCGCCCAGGAATAATAGCGCAGCCATCAACCAGATACTCCTGTTTCTCTCTTTTGTTTTCATTTTTATTTTGTTTTTAGTGTTATATTCATCCCGCTTTACAAATAAGATGCCTAAGGAGCAGATTACCCTATCCGGAAATTGAAAATATATGAGAAATAAGAAATGGACCTTGGATCAGATTCCGCAACAGACTGGAAGAATAGCTGTGGTTACTGGAGCAAATAGCGGGCTGGGATTCTTTACCACAAGGGCACTTGCCTTGAAAGGAGCAAAGGTGATTATGGCCTGTAGGAACCTTGATAAGGGAGAGATGGCCAGGCAAGCCGTCATAAATGAAGGTGTAGCAGTGGAACCCGAAGTCTGGCAACTCAACCTTGCCAGCCTGGAGTCGGTGAAGCGGTTTGCATTGAAATTCGCTGCAGCAGGTACCAGGCTGGATCTGCTAATAAATAATGCGGGACTTATGGCTGTACCCTATGACAGGACGGAGGATGGTTTTGAGATGCAGTTCGGAGTGAATCACCTGGGACATTTCGCACTTACAGCCTTACTCTGGCCAATTCTATCTAAAACAGTGGGGTCAAGGGTGGTCCAGGTAAGCAGTTTGGCACACCATTTTGGTGAAATACGTTTCGAAGACATTCATTGGGAAAAGAGTTACAAAAAGTGGGGTGCTTATGGAATGAGCAAACTGGCAAACCTTTTGTTTGTTCGTGAACTGACCAATAAGTTAGCAGAAACCGGAGATAAGGTGATTGTAGCCGCTGCTCATCCAGGTTATGCCGATACGGAGCTTCAGGCCAAAGGTTCCAGGATGAAGGGAAACCAGCTGGGAGCCGTTTCAATGAACCTGCTCAACAAGTTGGTGGCTCAGTCCGGGGAGAAGGGTGCACTACCTTCCCTTTATGCGGCCACTGCAAAGGACGTAGAGCAGGGCGCCTATTTTGGTCCGGGGGGCCTGATGAAACTGCATGGATGGCCTGTACCAGATTCTCCCAACAAAAAGCTGGTTAACAATGAAGTAGCAGGCAAATTATGGAATGTTTCTGAGGCCTTAACCAGCCTGAAATTCAAGGTCTAGAATCATCTAAGTTCTGTGGCATAGTATTTGCATTTTTTAAGCTTGAACTAAAAGGAACAGTTATGAGCCGAAACATAATACTGCTGTGTATCCTTTCCATGGTACTTCTGTCCGCTTGCGGGCCCTCCGTCAGTTTATATTCAGATATAGATGATTCAGCCAACTTTGATCAGTATACCACCTATAATTTTATGGATTTTAGTGAGGGGAACCTTAAGACCATCACCGGGATGGAGCTGGAACGTATCCTGGTGGCTTTTGCCAAGGAGATTGAGACGAGGGGACTAAACTTTGCAGAGGTGGATGGAGATGTTTCAGTAAAGATAACAATCTATCACCGACAGGCGGCCGATGCTTATGGTTATTCGGGCGTCTATCATCATTTGGAGCGAGCCATTTCCGTAGATATGTATGATAACCTTAGTATGAAACATATCTGGCACTGTGCCGCTGTTGGAGAACTTGAATATGATCCGGAACAGCGGGCTGCCGGACTGTCTGAGCTGGTGGCCAGGATTTTTGAACGCTACCCTGTTGAGGCTGCAGAGGAAATCTAGCCTGATTCCAGAAGGGGCATACCCATATGTAGGTATTCTGGTCTAAATAGGCATCATCACATGCGCTGTAAGTGCCAGACTATCATTCAGTCACACCACCCTGTTATTTAGAATCATTCTTCACCACAGGCCTAAACTGCAATCTATCAGTGATTTTGGCCTAGTTTTGCATTGTCACAACTTAAAAGATGCAGAAGATGAGGAAGGTACTAAGGAAGATGCTGCTGGGACTGACCGGTGCGATTTTACTGCCGGTTACTTTGCTGGCTCAGGAGCTGACCAATACGGCAGGAAAAATGATGCAGGACGAAGATAGGTTAACAATTGGCGGGTATGGACAGATTGACTATAACCAGCTCCTGGATAATGGCAGCTATAACAATGGTGGACTTGATGTACACAGACTGGTTCTGATGTTTGGATATAAGTTCAATGCGAAAACCCAGTTTATAACAGAGATAGAGGTGGAACATGTGAAAGAGGTCTTTGTTGAACAGGCCTTCCTTCAATATGAGATCCTGCCCTGGTTGAAGCTCAGGGGTGGATTGATGCTGATCCCCATGGGGATTATCAATGAGTATCATGAACCATCCACATTCAACGGGGTCGAGCGACCCAATCTGGATAAATACATCGTTCCAACCACCTGGCGCGAGATTGGTGCAGGCTTTACAGGAACCTTTCCCTCAGCGGCGCTGTCTTACCAGCTATACCTGGTGAATGGTTTCAATGGCTATAATGAGGGCCCCACGCTGAGTGGATCAAATGGCTTTCGGAAAGGTCGTCAGAAAGGGGCTGAATCAATAATAAAATCACCGAATCTGAGCTTCAAGATTAATTATTTCGGCTTACCGGGTCTGCAGCTTGGTCTCTCAGGATATACAGGAAAAACCCAGTCCTCCCTGTATAAGGAGATCGAAAAATCAGACATGCAGTCCATTGCTTCGGCCGATTCTTCCCTGGTGGGTCTTTTCATGTTGGGTGTGGATGCAAGATATCAGCTGGGCGGATTGCAGGTCCGGGGACAGGCTAACCTGGGTACAGTTTCAAACTCTGCCTCCTACAATGAGTTTACCGGAAGTGACTTGGGTAGCTCCCTTGGAGGTTGGTACCTGGAAGTATCCTATGATCTGCTTCATAATGTTGAAATGTTCGAGTCCGGACTGATCCCCTTTATCAGGTATGAGCAGTATAACACCCATGTATCCACCGAGAGTCCGACCAATGTGAATCCCGAGTTTCAACGCACTGATCTGACCATTGGACTGGGCTGGAAACTGGCTGCAGGAGCCATGCTGAAAGCAGATTTTCAATGGTTCAGCAATAAGGGAACAGGTGATTCAAAAACGCTGTTCAATGCAGGGGTAGCTGTCTGGTTTTAATATTTCAAGGAATTAACATGAGACTTTTATTTGTACTATTCTGCGTTTTCAGCTTTTCATGGGCCCTCGCCCAGGATCATAATCTCTTAACAAAAAAGGAAGCGAAGTTTGTGTCAGGGATTTTTCAGGAGGGTTCAAGTGCAGAAGCTATAATATTACCTGATCAGGACAATGCATTTGCCGGATCTCTGATGGCTGGTGACCGGGCCTTCCTGTTGAGGCATGAGGATCTTGTACTTGGCTACCTCTTGTCGACCCGGGCAATGGGAAGGTTTGAATACTTTGATTATCTGCTTGCCTTCGCTCCTGACTTTTCAGTGCTGGGTCTTACCATTACGGTTTATCGCTCTTCACATGGGGCAGCCATATGCCAGAAAAAATGGTTGAGTCAGTTTGAAGATTATGCAGGTGAGGAGCTCATATTGGGAAAGGAGATCGATGCAGTGGCTGGTGCCACCATATCGGCAACTGCATTGGTCAAGGACATGAAGAGGTGTTATCAGCTGATGATCTCTTTAAAAGAGGAAGGCATTATTCAATAAGCGGATCCCCCTTAATCCGGTTTCTTTCTGCTTAGCCCGAAATCGTTTTTGACAAAGCGGATGAAATCACGGTTCAGCCTTTTACTATCCTCTCTGGGCATTTGAAGGAGACGTTTTAGCAGGTGGTTATCCACTAGTTCCGTTAGAAGGAAGAGTTCACAAAGTGTTATATAGAGATCTTTCAGATCAAAGGTATAGAATGGTTTAATGGTGATATAGTCGAGCGAGCCCCCCCAGAAACCATTATCGATCAGATTTGCCAGCAGTCCGGCAAGAAAAAGGTGGATGAATCCATTGATCCAGAAACTGTTCCTTTTTCTCTGCACGTAAAATCTCCATACTTCAATGAAAACGATTCCCACCAGGCTGAAGAGAATCATATTGAGCAGGTGGGAGCCCTGCTTCAGTTTCAGCAGAACCCACAGGTAGGAACCAAGTGTGTTCTGTGTGGGTTCGACGTAAAAAACCGGTTCGATCAGAGGAATGGATATGGATTCCCACTCCAGTGAAAAAAGATAGGCCTTGATGCCCTGGTCCACAAGTACAGCTACCAGCAGAAAGATCCAGTTGATTCCTTTTCTGACCCTGAAGGTCTCTCCCAGGAAAGTGCCCAGTGCTGCCAGAATTCCCAGGAACAGAGCAGGAAGCACAAAGAACTTCCAAAGGTAGTCCAGGTCGGTGACCTTACTGCTCACGGAATATATTACCATAACGATCAGCCAGATGGACATGAACAGGGCAATATTTCTGAAATAGATTCGGGCCATGGTCAGGGTAGTTTATGCGTGGCGAAAGTAATGAAATTTGGATTAATAGAAATCTTTCCTTTATTTTGACATCTAGAATTGAACTGCATGACATTGATTCGCACAAACTGGTGGTGGCACTCCTTTATCCGACAATCCGGAGTATAGGTAGCGTCTTATTGTGCATACAATATTCAAGGCTTCCGCTTCGGTGGAAGCTTTTTTTTTGACCAAAATTGAAGAACGGAATGAAAAAAGTACCGGTTAAAGTAGTCAAACGTAAGATTCTGGCGGATATCATTACGCCCGTCAGCATTTATCTAAAGATTAGGGACATCTATCCAAACTCCCTGCTACTTGAAAGCTCCGACTATCACAGCAAGGAGAATTCATATTCATTTATCTGCATGGATCCGCTGGCCGAGTTCCTGGTGCAGCACAATAAGATAAGTACCACATTACCAGGGCAAGAGACTAGTCATGAAGACATAGTTTCCGGTAACGAAGTAGTGGATGGCCTCAGGGGTTTCCTCTCTGCATTTGAAGTTGAATCCGGAGGAGAAGCATTGCTGGTGGATGGTATTTTTGGATATGCATCATTTGATGCTGTTCAGTATTTTGAAGATATCAGCTTTCAATCTTCCCTGCCAGAGAAGGAGGATATACCCGAAGTGAGGTATAATTTTTTCAGGTATGTGCTGGCCGTGAATCATCTGACCAATGAGCTGCTAATCTTTGAACATATCGTAAATGGAGGAGATAGTGAAATAGACCGTGTAAGTACGCTGCTGCACAACCGGAACATTGCCACCTATGGTTTTGCAACTTCCGGAGAGGAGTCATCCAACCTGAGCGATGATGACTTCCGGGCTATGGTAGCAAAGGGGAAGGAGCACTGTTACCGGGGCGATGTATTTCAAATTGTACTTTCCAGACAGTTTATTCAGGATTTCACCGGCGATGAGTTTAATGTATACCGGGCACTTCGTTCCATTAATCCCTCACCCTATCTATTCTACTTCGATTATGGCTCTTACAAGCTTTTTGGGTCTTCACCCGAGGCTCAGATTGTAGTGAAGGGGGCCAAGGCCTATATCAATCCCATTGCCGGTACTTTCAAGCGTACGGGAAACGACCGGGAGGATCAGGAACTGGCCAGGATGTTAACAGAAGATGAGAAGGAGAATGCAGAGCATGTAATGCTTGTGGACCTGGCCAGGAACGATCTGAGTCGATCCACCAGGAAGGTGACGGTGGAAGAGTACCGCGAAATTCAGTTTTACTCCCATGTCATTCATATGGTTTCAAAAGTCTCGGGGGTATTGCCGGAGGATGCTAATACCATCCGGATTCTTGCTGAGTCATTTCCTGCCGGCACCCTTTCCGGAGCTCCCAAATACAAAGCCATGGAGCTCATTGATCTTTATGAGAAGAAAAGACGGGGATTCTACGGGGGGGCCATTGGATTCTTACGATTTAACGGGGACATCAATCATGCAATTATGATCCGATCTTTCCTCTCACGCGACCACAGGCTCTATTACCAGGCAGGGGCGGGGGTGGTCTCTGAATCTACCGAAGAGGGTGAGTTGCAGGAAGTTAATAACAAACTGGCCGCCCTGAAGTCAGCCATCGAGATGGCCGGGAATATGAACAAATTTAATTAGACCGACGATGAAAATTCTTGTACTGGATAATTATGACTCCTTTACCTACAACCTGGTTCAGTATATCGAACGGGTGCTGAAGAGAGCGGTCGATGTGAGGCGAAATGATCAGCTGACGCTGGAAGAGGTTGCGGTCTACGATAAGATATTGATCAGTCCCGGACCCGGAATACCTATAGAGGCAGGTATTACACTGGATCTCATAAGGAAGTATGGTCCTGTAAAAAGTATTCTGGGAGTTTGCCTGGGGCACCAGGCCATTGCGGAAGCCTATGGAGGAACAATCTCCAATCTCTCAACGGTGTACCATGGGGTAACAGGCCAGATGAAACAGCTTGTTGAAGACGAATATCTG
This sequence comes from Bacteroidota bacterium, assembly GCA_030637895.1. Classification (GTDB taxonomy): domain Bacteria; phylum Bacteroidota; class Bacteroidia; order Bacteroidales. The sequence continues at coordinate 8,858 of DAOWFP010000081.1, forward strand.
TTCAGCGGGATTCCTGCTGAATTTGATGCAGGACGCTATCACTCCTGGGTGGTGGAGCATGATACCCTGCCCGGAGACCTGGAAATTACGGTGGAGAATGATGAAGGATATATCATGGCCCTCAGGCACAGGAAGCATGATGTAAGAGGGGTGCAGTTCCATCCCGAATCGGTACTTACCGAATATGGAGGAAGGATGATATTGAATTGGATAGAGTTTTAACATGAACAAAGTGAATACATTATGAAAGATACTTTACAGTACCTGTTTGATCATAAGACCCTGGGGAAGGAGGATGCCAAACTGATTCTTCAAAATATGGCAGCAGGAAAGTATAATGAAGCTGAAATGGCGGCATTTATTTCGGTCTACCTGATGCGGAGCATAACCGTTGAGGAACTGGCCGGTTTTCGGGATGCCTTGCTGGAGCTCTGTACACCTGTGGATCTGTCGGAATTCAATACCATCGATGTGTGTGGTACAGGTGGTGACGAGAAGAACACTTTTAATATCTCAACACTCACCTCTTTTGTGGTGGCAGGTGCTGGTGAGAAAGTAGCCAAACATGGAAACTATAGTGTTTCATCTGCATGTGGCTCCTCCAATGTGCTGGAGTATTTTGGGTATACATTCAGCAGTGATTCTGAGCGTTTGAAGAGGGAAATAGATATGTGCAACATCTGTTATCTTCATGCTCCCTTGTTCAATCCGGCCATGAAGAATGTTGCCCCTGTCAGGCAAAGCCTCAGGATTAAAACTTTCTTTAACATGCTCGGTCCCATGGTTAATCCATCTAATCCGGGAAATCAACTGATTGGGGTTTTCAGTCTTGATGTGGCCAGACTCTATCACTACCTTTACCAGGATTCGGAGAAGCAGTTCTGCATTATCCATTCCCTGGATGGGTATGATGAGATCTCCCTCACCGGGAGTTTCAGGGCGCTTACTCGTACCACAGAGCGGACCTTTGTGCCGGGCGACCTGGGCCTGGATCTTGTTAGCCCTGCCGATATATATGGAGGCTCAACAGTGGAGGAGGCTGCTTCGGTATTTCTAAGGATCCTCGAAGGGAAGGGGAGCAGGGCCCAGAATGATGTGGTAGTAGCCAATGCAGCACTGGCACTCTACTGTATGGATGAAAGTTCTGGCATGGAGCGGTGCCTGGAAAGGGCAAGGCAGTCGCTGGAATCGGGTAAAGCATATAATGCATTTAAGCAACTGATAGCGCATAGATAACATGAATATCCTGGATGCCATCGTGGAACAAAAGCGGGTCGAAGTACTGAAAAGAAAGCGGACCAGCCCCCTCTCAAATCTGGGTTCATTTGAAAGTTATAGGCGTAGGACCAATGAGATAAGCCTTTCTGAACCCGGCGAAACCCCGGGGATTATTGCCGAGTTTAAACGCAAATCACCATCACGAGGTCTCATTCACCCGCATGCAGTACCAGTGGAAGTAGCCACTGCTTATGAGGCGGCAGGGGTATCAGCCATGAGCATTTTAACCGATCAGAAATTTTTTGGTGGATCTCTGATGGATCTGAAACAGGTTCGCGAGGCCTGTCCCCGTCTTGTGCTTTTAAGAAAGGACTTTATCATTGATCCTTATCAGCTACATGAGGCCAGTGCCTATGGAGCCGATATGGTCTTACTTATCGCCGCCATTCTGGATCGCCGGGAGATTGAGGACCTGGCCCTGGAAGCAGTATCGCTGGGACTGAATGTGCTTTTCGAAGTGCATCATAAGAAGGAACTGGAGAAGTACCATCCGGAGATCAGGTATGTGGGTGTTAATAACCGTGATTTAAAGACTTTCAAAGTGGATACGCATAGGAGCCTGGAACTGATTGGTGAGATGCCACCTGGAGTTATACCTGTTTCTGAAAGTGGACTCAGTGACCCCGAAGAGATCAGGAAGCTAAGGACCGCAGGATACAGCTTGTTCCTGATGGGAGAGAATTTTATGAAGCAGAAGGATCCGGGGCTGGCTTGTCAGCGCTTCATCAACAATATAAAACAATGAGCTAATGCAAATTAAGGTTTGTGGGATGCGTGATCCATTAAATCTCGAGCAGGTATGTGGCCTGCTTCCTGAGTATGTGGGTTTTATCTTTTACCCCCGGTCCAAACGTTTCGTTGGAATCCACCCGGACCCGGCCCTGTTCCGTATCCCCGGACCGGCCATAAAGAAAGTAGGGGTGTTTGTGGATGAAGAGCTCGAGCAGGTGAGAAAAACCATAGGACTATATGGTCTTGAAGCAGTGCAACTGCACGGAGGAGAATCTGTGGATTATTGCAGACAGCTGTCCGGTGAGCCGGTAGAGGTGATCAAGGTGCTTGATCCCCATGGCTCAAATCCGGAGTTGGAAGGATACCTGGAGGTGGTGGATTACTTTCTGTTTGATTCAGCAGGAGCAGGAAAGGGAGGTACCGGTCAGAAATTCGACTGGAAGCTGCTAGGGAACCTAAGGAATTCCGCTCCTTTTTTACTCAGTGGGGGGATAGGCCCCGGCGATGCCGGGCATATCCGCTCCCTCGATCTTCAGGGATTGATGGGAGTTGATATCAACAGCAGGTTTGAACTGTCGCCCGGAATAAAAAATATAGAACGATTACGGGAATTTGTCATTGAAATCAGAAAATAGAACCTTATGGGATTTGAAGTAGATGCAGGCGGATTTTATGGAGAATATGGAGGAGCCTATATTCCTGAAATGCTCTATCCTAATATCAGGGAGCTTGAGGAGAACTATATGAAAATTGTTCAGTCGGACAGTTTTCAGAGCAAATTCAGGCTCTTGCTAAGAGATTATGCAGGCAGACCCACACCCCTTTTCAGAGCTGAGCGCCTGTCGGCCCATTTTGGGACTCAGATCTTTCTGAAAAGAGAGGATCTGAACCATACCGGGGCCCACAAGATCAACAACACCATCGGCCAGATCCTGATGGCAGGGCAACTTAATAAGAAAAGGATCATTGCGGAAACAGGTGCAGGGCAGCACGGCGTTGCTACTGCCACCGTATGTGCGCTGACCGGAATGGAGTGTATCATCTATATGGGCGCCCTGGATATGGAACGCCAGGCTCCCAATGTAAAAAAGATGCTTATGCTGGGAGCAGAGGTAAGACCAGTACACAGTGGTAACAAGACCCTGAAAGATGCTACCAATGAGGCCATACGCGACTGGATCAATCATCCGGTGGATACCCATTATATTATCGGATCGGTAGTGGGGCCACACCCATACCCCGATATGGTAACCCGGTTTCAGTCTGTGATTTCGGAGGAGATCAGGATCCAGTTAATGGAGAAGACCGGCAGGGATTACCCCGACTACCTGGTGGCCTGTGTAGGTGGGGGGAGCAATGCTGCAGGGGCCTACTATCACTACCTGGAGAATGAAGGCGTCAAATTGATCTCGGCCGAAGCAGCTGGACTGGGAGTGGATAGCGGCTTTACTGCAGCCACCTCTTTGCTGGGCAGGCCCGGAATCATACATGGCAGCAGGACCCTGTTAATGCAGGATGCTGATGGCCAGATCGAGGAGCCATACTCCATTTCTGCGGGGCTCGATTATCCCGGGGTGGGTCCCCTTCATGCCTGGCTGGCTGAATCTGGAAGGGCCACGGTGTTTGCTATCACAGATGATGAGGCCCTGCAGGCAGCAATGCTCTGTACCAGGAAAGAGGGGATTATTCCTGCCCTTGAGACTGCTCATGCCCTGGCCGCACTTGAAAAAATTAGTCCAGGAGCTGAAGATGTGGTGGTGGTGAACCTTTCCGGAAGAGGAGACAAGGATATGGAGACCTATATCGAAAAATTAGAAATTTAAATTTATGATAAACAGAATTGATCAACTTTTCAGGGAGAAGGACAGAGAGATTCTTTCCATATATATAACTGCAGGTTATCCGGAGCTCCATGACACCGGCAAGGTATTGAAAGCACTCCAGGAATCTGGCGCCGATATGGTGGAGATTGGAATTCCCTTCTCAGATCCACTGGCAGATGGCCCTGTGATCCAACGGAGCAGTCAGCTTGCACTTCAAAATGGCATGACACTGGATCTCCTTTTCAATCAGCTGAAAGAGATCCGGGAGAGCGTAAGTATTCCCCTTGTTATGATGGGTTATCTGAATCCAATTCTACAGATGGGAATGGAGCGCTTCTTGACCAGGTGTCGTGATACCGGGATTGATGGAGTGATTATTCCCGATCTCCCTCCCGCCGAATATGAGACCCGCTACCTCGATTTGTTCCTTAGTTACGGGATATATAACTCCTTGCTTATTACTCCCCATACCGATGACAAACGAATAGCGCGGATTGCAGCTCTTTCAGAAGGATTTCTATATCTGGTGGCAGCTGCCTCCACCACAGGAGCAAGAAACTCAGTAGGTGATCAACAGAGGAATTATTTTCAGCGCTTGAAGGAGATGAATCTTCCGGTTCCCGGACTCATCGGTTTTGGTATTTCCAATCGGCCTACTTTTTTAACAGCCTGTGAATATGCCAGTGGAGCTATCATCGGAAGTGCATTTATAGAGGCACTTGGAGAGAGGAACGCTCTTACACTGGAAGAGCGGGTGAAGAGTTTTATGGGAGAGATAAGGGGAAATGCCCTGACTTAGAAATTGAGCCAGACCAGGGCTTTTAGATGCACATACCATCCGGTCCAGTCAGAGCTCAGCACCCGGTCTGTGTCGTTGGGATCCACCAGGGGATCACCATTCCCGGAATCCTTAAGATTTCCTTGCAAATCGACCAGGTATCCTGCATCCATTCCCATGGAGAAATTCTCGAACTTATACATGAATTCTGCTCCAACAGAGCCGCCTGGACTAAAGGACCGGTATTCATTTTCCTGGCCAGAAGAGTAGTTATATATGGAGTAGAACGACCCAACGGTCAGATTGGTAAGAATTGCATCCAGCCTTCCATTGAGAGCCAGGTCAAGACGATCCCCGCCCATCACAATATAAGATATATATGCTCCCAGCCGGTGAGAGGTGGCTGTGATTTCGGTGGATATATTTCCGGAGTAATCTGCGTAACTGGATTTGCCTCCGGTGGTTGAAAAGCTGTATCCTGCGCCTACACGGATATGATCGTATAAGATCTTGAACAGGTTGATAGAAAAGGAGGTATAAGGGGGGAATGAGCTGCTAATCTTGCCATCCACAGGATAGGTGCTTAGAATGTGTTCCTGCAGATATTTCATATCATCCATTTGAGAGCTTTCAAGCCCTGCAGCGACGGTGATACCCCCGCCCTGACCCGTTGCTTTTTGAGCAGAGACAAGCAGCATGCCCAATGCGATCATATATATAGTTCTCTTTCTCATTTTGCACCCTACTGGTTAAAGTCGATGGCAATGTTCAGGTTATCAAGCAGCGCCTCATATCCAATCCTGTCGGCCATGCTGTTGCTGTTGGTGGAGTAGTAAAATTCCATATAGAGGGTATCCACTCCCAAGGAATCCGCCATATCCGGTGTGATCCAGAATGATCCATAAGTGCTGTCCGATTCAAAAACAGTTGAACTGGCAACATCGGCATAAACATAGTAGAATTCCCCTCCGCTTACCTCAACTTGATAGATTACTTCAAGACTGTCGTTGACCTGTGGATTGTTCAGGGTGTCCAGGTTTGTAATTACCGATCGTACCGGCGGATCGTCGCGAACGGGTTCCACATAATAAATTTCCGAATCGGTGAAGAAGCAGGCCGGTAATCCTGCCAGGAGCAGTGCTGCAAAAAAAATGGGGATAAACTTTCGCATGAGGGCAGTAAAAGTAGCAAAAATACTGCTCTTAAGTGCCCATAACATCTTCAATAACCTGCTGGAGGACTGTAGGCATTTCAAGGCCCATATTGTGAACCTGCTTTGGAATAATGCTTTCTTCGGACATTCCCGGTATGGAGTTCAGTTCCAGAAAGTATACCTGGTTGCCTTTGATAATGAAATCGACCCTGATAATGCCGGAACAAGAGGTCAGCTTATAGATGGCCATGGCCATTTCCTGACATTTTTTACTTACGTCTTCGTCAATGCGGGCCGGTGTAATTTCCTTGGCCTTGCCCACTGTATACTTGGATTCATAGTCGAAGAATTCATTTTCCGGAATGATTTCGGTAATGGGAAACACCGTAAAATCCTCACCCCTCTTCATCAGGCCACAGGTAACTTCGATTCCTTTGATATATCTTTCAACTATGGCCTCACGATCCTCCTGCAAAGCCTCCTCCAGGGCCGGTTGTAACTCCTCCATACGAACTACTTTGCTTGTTCCGAAACTTGAACCCCCGCTATTGGGTTTCACGAAACATGGGAATCCCACAATTTCTGCCACAGCCTCCAGATCCGTTTCCAACTCTTTTCTTACAAGACTTGCTTCAGGGGTGAGTATACCATGTTGTTTCAAAAAGCTTTTACAGGTGTATTTATCAAAAGTCAGTGCCGAGGAGAAGTGGTTGGAAGAGCTGTATGGCTTAGCCATCATTTCAAAATATCCCTGGAGCTTTCCATCTTCACCCGGTGTGCCGTGTATGCTGTTCCAGATAAAATCGAAGGTAACTTTCTCTTCTTTATTCAAGAAGCTAAAACTGTTTTTGTCCAGGGCTACCTTTTTTTTCCCAAGAATTACGGTCCACTTATCTCTTTTTACCTCAACAAGGTAACAGGTATGGCCTGCAGCTTCGAGCCATTTAAGTACCTGCTTGGCACTTTTTATGGAGATCACAAATTCAGAAGAATCTCCTCCGCTAAAAATGGCAATATTCATCTCTTCTTATATTGATAGGTTCCCTTATTTAAATGTAACACCTTTTATACGAATGTGCATTGTTAAAGTAGACTCAATTTTGACGAATGAGGCCATTCGTCCATGAATGCATTGTTTTAAGGATCTAAGCGTTACTCATCGTGACGTCCCTGGATATAGGTGCGCCATTTCTGAAGCACCTTGCTAAATCCTTCTGGGAGGGGAGCCTCAAAAAGCATCTCCTTTCCAGAAGATGGATGAATAAATCCCAGTGTGCGGGCATGCAGGGCCTGTCCGGGTAAGAGGTCAAAACAATTTTTTACGAACTGCTTGTACTTGGTAAAGGTGGTCCCCCTGAGAATACGGTCGCCGCCGTACTCCGGATCATTGAACAGGGGATGCCCCAGGTACTGAAAATGAACCCTGATCTGATGCGTTCGCCCCGTTTCAAGTCTGCATTCAACCAGGTTCACATAGCCCAGCTGCTCCAGCACACGGTAGTGTGTCACCGCCTCCTTGCCCTGGTCACCATCAGTGAAAACATGCATCTGTTTTCTATTCTTTGGATTTCTGCCAATATTCCCCACAATGGTCCCTTCTTCCTCTTTCATATCACCCCACACCAGAGCAGAATAGGTTCTTTTGGATGTTTTATGAAAAAACTGACTGGCCAGCTTATTGAGAGCAAGCTCATTTTTTGCAACCACCAGCAGGCCGGAGGTGTTTTTATCGATCCGGTGTACCAGTCCGGGCCTCTCCTCACCTGAGTGAAAGAGTGGATTGTCCTTAAGATGATACATCAATGCGTTAATCAGGGTTCCTGAGTAGTTGCCGTATCCGGGGTGAACCACCAGACCTGACTGCTTATTAAGCAAGATTACATCCTCATCTTCAAAAACAATATCCAGCGGAATATCCTGGGGAATCAGCTCAATCTTCCGCGGGGGATGGGGCAAAACAATGGTCACAAGATCTCCCGGTTTTACGCGATAGTTTGGTTTTACCGGTGAACCATTGGAGAGGATATTTCCTGCGTTGGCAGCAGATTGGATCCTGCTTCTTGAGGTATTTTCAAGGTAATTAAAGAGAAACTTATCTATTCGAAGGGGGGTCTGGCCAGGGTCGGCTGTGAACCTGAAGTGCTCAAATAACTCATTGTTGTCTGCAGGTTCCACGGAAGTGATGTTAACGGTTAATCAATACTTTGGAATAATAGGGTTCACCAGCGATAAGGACCCTGATATAATATAAGCCCGGTGCGAATGCTGAAACATCAAGGCTGTTGGATCGAAGCATGGTTTGGTGAAGCTGTCTTCCCGAAGTATCATAGATATATACCGGGATATCTTCCCCCATTGAATTGGAAGGGATCTGAAACCAGATCTGGTCGCTGGCAGGGTTTGGATATATACCCAGAGGGGTAAGATCTGGTGCTGTGGCCGGTCCGGTCCCGGTAAGAGGATCATATATATATGGCCGGAAGAGCACCATCCCCGGCGCTTCTGAGCTGGCCCAGAAGCCCATATTGAAGAACATAACAGGGGAGTCCGGTTCACTGTTCTTATCGAGCCCCATGTTAAGTGTATAGGGCTTATATTGCCTCCATCCCACATAGAAAGTTCCGTTAACCGGAACCGGTTGAGAAAATTCATATTTAACAAATCCTGTATAGGTGGGGGTGTAGCGAGGTCTGTATATGGTTTCATCGTCCCAGATTGCAGTACCAGGATATCCATCTGAATCGCTCCAGACCATCAGGTTAAAGGTGTACTCCTTCATATTCAGCGAATCATACACCTGATTGAAATAAATGTAGACACCTCCTATCATATCAGCCTCGTAGGAGTAATGTCTGATGGCTACCATTCCATTCTCTGTACCATCGCCACGTAAGCCGTAGCCCACCTCGGCGCTTCCGTCATCATAGGCGTAATAATCCTTGAACGGCTGGTCATATATAACCGTGTCGTTTACCTTGGGATCAAATTCATCCGTGCGAATCGCCGCTTTAAACCTCACAAGAGCCGAGTCTCCCCTGTTAAAGTCCAGATCATAGGGGAATGCGAAATCAACTACAGTTTCCTCAAAGGCCGGGATATCCTGTGCAGTGGGTGTACCGATCATTTCAGATTCACCATAGAGTGGTTCTTCAATGGTCAGGGAACGGGTTACATTCCGGGCAATGGAATCATTGTTCCTGTATTGAGCCGATATAAATGGAGCCAGGGTTGTATTGAATGCATTTTCAAAATGGGACCAGGGAACAGCGCTGAGCTCTTTGAAAATAGAAGTGATCGGTAGATTAAAGGCCACATCCCTGAGGATGGTGTCGGCAGCAGTCCTGTTTCTGTCAAGACGCACATAGTCCACATGCCAGTAGTCCACATTGCTCCTTTTGTCGAGCATTTCATTGTTCGCAGACAAACTTGCCATGTTTCTGAACCTGAACCTGAATTCACTGTTAAGAAAGCGGCTATCTGTAAGCGGGATCATCACATGCTTGAAGGGGTGAAGTACAGTGCCGGGTATGCGCCACACATTGATCCACTCACTTGAATCGCTTGCATAGAAATCGACCATCAGCGAGTCCTCCTCTTCAGGCAAGTCAGAGAGTCCCCCCGCTTGGTACAGAAAACTGAGATAGATACTGTCTGATGCGGGGTAGGCCAGGTTTATGGGGTGACTGCTAAGGCTGTCGGCAACAAAGGTATGGGGTGATATTGTCGCCTCGGAATAGATGGACCCTACTTCATCCAGGGCATCCAGGGTGGCAACCCCGTTGGTGACAGGATTTACAGAGAAGTTGTTGTTCACAAAAGCGACGGCATCGCTCCATCTGTCTTGATCGGGGAGCAGAGAGCTGTTTGAAAAATCATCAAAGAAGGGGAGCTCCAGCAGAACTGCCTTGGAAGACTTTTTTACCTTGCGAAAGTCCTTGTACTCCTGAGCAGCCCTAGGGTTTGTATGAAGGGGAGTAATGGCCTCCTGTGCCTGTAGTCTGAGGACCCCAGGGAAACAGAGCAGCAAAGAGACTAAAACGCAGCTGGTTCTATTCATCCATTCTTTCTATGTCACCACCATGGAGGGTTGAATCGGGCAGAGGTACGCGTGTGGAGTCTAAAGTGAGCCAGATATCCATCTCCATACCCATATTCAATCTTTTAAACTCATCATAGTCCGGATACTGCCTCCAGATAATAGCTCCGGTACTGTCTTCAGCTTCTTCAAAGCTAAGGTCGTATGTAATGGCGCCGAGATTCAGATAATAATCAGATAAAATCCCTGATGCCTCCTTCGGTCCCAGTCCCACAAGGTCTGGTACCCGGGTTGTCTTGCTACTTAAGCCCATGCCTAAAACCAGGTCTATAACCGCTCCTTTGGTGATTATGGTTCCTTCGTTAATAACGGTGTCGCGGTGCATTTGTTGTAGCACATTGTTTTTAGCAAAATCGGGCTTGTATGTAATGGTGCCCTGAACAAGCCCGGCATTTTGCAGGGCGAGCCTGGCCTGGCGGAAGGAAAGCCCAATGAGCTGTGGCATGGAGACCATTTCCAGGTTAACAGCATTCATGGTCAGGAAGATCTTCCTGTTTTTCTTCACCCTGGAACTTGCATTGGGATTCTGTTTAATCACTGTTCCCCTTGGCATTTCTGTGGAGAAAACCGAATCGACAACTTCAAACCTCAGTCGCCTGGAGGAGGTTACATCGCCCACCTCGTCCAGAGTGAGACCTGCGAGATCGGGAACTACAATGGTCTTCCCGTGATGTGTATAAATCTTGAGCCATAGCATTGTACCCAGGAGCAAAATAATGGAAATGGCCGCTGCAAGACCCAGATGGCGTAAGAATTTTTTTGTAATCAGAAACCTGAAGAAATCCATATTTTGAGCTTTGCGCAAAGATAATGTTTATTCAGGGAATTCTATAAGACTTTCAAACAGCTGAAAGGGCTTATTAATCGAAATCTCAGACAAAAAAATAACCAACCGGGTATCGGTCAGTTATTCAGTATATATTAAAGAAACTTATTCTTTATACTTTGTGCCTTGGCTCGTCAGATACGGTTAGTTTCTTACGCCCTTTTTTCCTTCTTTTTGCAATCACACCACGTCCGCTGGCTGATGACATCCGCTCCCTGAAACCATGCTTATTCTTTCTTTTCCTGTTGGATGGCTGAAATGTACGCTTCATAAGTCTTTGTTTTGAGGCTGCAAAAATA
>DAOWFP010000018.1 GCA_030637895.1 Bacteroidota bacterium
CTCCGTCCAGGTCGAATATGCTTTGATCATCCATAGCACACTCCCTGAGGTCAAGAATTCCTTTATTTGGGACCGGAATTCCGTGGTGAGCGGAGAGTGTTGTAAATCCGAAAGTTAGAAACAAATTCAGTATGATGACCATGCTTTTCATCGTTAGCAAATGTAAGAATAAATTGACTTTAACGGTGCATTGTTGTATTTTGCATGTACGGGATGGTAGGCTGCAAAGCCTTCATGAAACATAAACCTAAAACTAGAATCATGAGATACACAATTCTTTCTGCTTTTATTATTGCTGCATTTGCAATTAGCGGCTGTGAAAAGGCCCTTGATATTGAAAAAGAAAAAGCTGCCATCATCGCAGTGATGGAAAAGGAAACTCAAACCTACATTGATCGGGATTTTGAAGGGATGTTTTCAACACATATACAGGACTCCACGAATATTCGCTTAACCGCAGGGGCCGATAATTATGTATTCGCAGAAGGTTGGGAAAATGTTTCGAGACACATGACAGGAGATGAGACCGAGGACGATCTTGGCGCTGATATACACATTAATGTTGAAAAAACAGATTTCAGGTTTAAGATCTGTCCCCAGTCTGCATTTGTGGTGTGCAATCAGAAATGGACATCCAACTATGATGAGGATGTGATTGAGATCGAGAGTATCCAGGTCCGGTACCTGGAGAAGGTAGAAGGGGAGTGGAAGATATCTTTCGTATCCTTCATCGGTACATCAGGATATATGGATGATGAGACCGAAGAGCTGTTCGATTAAGGCTTTCTTATGGCCACCTCTTTGGATTCACTCTGCCATAATCCATGCCTGGTACAGACTGACATGGCCGACAGGTTCATGGTCACAGCTCTGGGTACAATATAAAAATCAACTTCCACATGCTCCGGTTTGTTTCCCAGGGATCCCGGGGCAAAATGAGCTTCAGCAATAAAGGTTTCCCGGTTCCATAGCTGAACATATTTGATAAAGTGATCCGGATCGTCGGGATGACTGTATTCGGTACCCAGGCGGATCTTTACCTTGAATTTCTCACCTTCGGTGGCGTAAGAGTCGCAAATTAGGACAGGGGTATGGCGATCGAAGTAGTCTTTTCGCACCTCCTTCTCTTCCTGTGAAATATCGACCGGATTAAAGATACGGGGCATGGATCTCTTGTTTAATTTGTTTACTCTGTCAAAGATAGTAAAGTATGGAATGATCAAAAAGATTGGTTGATCCGCAGTGAATATTTTACGAACTTACCACTAGCTATGGCACAGGAACGACATTTGGACCAAGCTGCTCTTGAAGTGAAGGATCTGGTAAGGAAATACGGGGATCTAACGGCTGTGGACCATCTGTCACTACAGGTAAAGCAGGGAGAGGTGTTTGGCTTCCTGGGCCCCAACGGGGCAGGCAAGACCACCTCCATACAGATGATGTGTGGATTGCTGAGACCCACCTCTGGTGAGGTGTATATCAAGGGAAAGCGCGTCCCGCCCGGGGGGAGTATTGAGACCAGGTCGAAGGTGGGGATCTGTCCACAGGAGAACATCTTATGGAACAAACTTACCTGTTATGAGCAGCTGGTATTTAGTGCCAGGATGTACAATATTCCGCGCCACCAGGCCCGGTCCAGGGCTGACCGCTTGTTGGCGGAGATGGGACTTGGCTCCAAGCGGAACAAGTTGGCAGGCACGCTTTCAGGAGGCTTGAAGCGCCGCATGAATGTAATTATGGCCTTTATGCATGATCCTGATATCATGGTCTTTGATGAGCCTGAAGCGGGATTAGATCCACAGAGCCGGGTGCTGGTCCGTGATTTTATCAGGGAAACCGCCATGGACAGAACCGTGATTGTGACCACCCATAATATGGATGAGGCTGACAGAATCGCCAACCGGGTAGCCATTATCGATTCGGGCAGACTGCTTCAACTGGATACCCCCGATAATTTAAAGCGCTCCATCGGTGAGGGAGATGTGATGGAGATGAAGCTTCAGTGCACACATTCAAGCAGTTTGTCCAGTGCAGAAAAGGATCTTAGGGCGCTGGGTTATGTTGTGAACAGGGAGAATGATCGCTTTGATATCCGTGCCATGAACCTGGTACCCAGGATCCATGAGATTTACCAGCTTCTGGAACGGGAAAAGATTAGTATACAGGAGATGAAAGTCCGTGAAAACACCCTTGAGGATGTGTTTATACATCTCACCGGGAAAAGCCTTAGAAGATGAGGTGGTATGTTGTTTTTCTGAAAGGGATCAGGGAGCAGATCCGGGAATACTGGATCCTGGTGATGACGGTTATAATGGCCCCCCTGTTTATTGCCATCTATTTCCTGATGGCCGAAACAGAAGATCCGGAGTACGATGTGATCCTGGTAAACCTGGACAGGGGAGCTGAATATGAAGGAGGTTTCTTAAACATGGGCGACTCCATCGTCACTTATGCAAAGGCATTGTCCGGTTTGGAGGAGATGTTGAATATCACAGCGCTTGAAAGCAGGGAGGTCGCTATTAAAAAATTACGTAATAGAAAGGCGGATGTAGTGCTTGTTCTGCCAGTAGATCTCTCAGCCTCCGTGGCTACTTCACCCGATTTAACGGGTCCTCCTTCCCGGATTGAGCTGGTGGGCGATGTCACTCAGATGGAGTATATCGTTGGTGCGGTATGGTCCGAAGAGCTGATCAATCGCTATATACTGGAGGTGGCAAAGATTCGGATGCCGCATACCTGGAGCGAGACTCCCCTGGGTTTTTCGGGAACACGTACTTACTTTGAACTCTATCTGCCTGGGCTATTGATCCTCTCCATTATCATGATTATTTTCTCTGCTTCGGCAGCTATGGTTCGCGAGTCTGAGTCAAGGACCCTTGAACGTCTCAGGATCTCCAGACTCACAACCCTGGAGTTCCTCGTTGGACTTTCACTGGTTCAGATCCTGGTGGCTCTCTTTTCCCTGCTTCTGGCCATATTAACGGCACTTCTCCTTGGTTATAAGCTGCTTCCCGGAACCCTCGGATTTATCCTGCTTATCTCCATACTTACTTCATTCTCCATGATCAGTTTTAGTTTGCTTGTGGCAGCCATGTGCCGTTCTGTGAAAGAGGTGGCCATTATCGGGACTTTCCCTCTTTTCCTGCTTATGTTCTTTACAGGGGCAACCTTCCCGGTCACCGGCGGCCGGCTCTTTACCATTGGATCGTATCAGGTGATGCTAAATGATATACTCTCTCCCAAATTTGCTGTTGAGGCACTGAACAAAGTGCTTATCAGGGGACTGGAAGTGAAGGACACTATTCCCGAAATAATCGCACTGGTGGTCTTAACAGGACTCTATTTTATAATTGGAACCTGGGCCTTCAAGCGGAGGCATATGCGGGCCCGGTGACCATGTGGCCTTTTTTTTGTAACTTCTTTGCGTGACTTGGCTAAAGCACATAAGATTCCAATGGATATGCAGACTACTCCTCGTGGTGCTAGCTTCTTCCGGAACCATATCCCGGGCTCAGGAACTGGTAAATTATCCTTTTAAAGAAAGTAAACTGGCGGCGCAGCAGGAGGCCATTTTTAGTACCGTAAAAAACACAAACTCCAATCCGCTTTTGGATGACTACGATGTAAAGTATTATGGATTGGATGTGGATGTGGATAACCGGTCCGATGAAATCCATGGAAGTACTACCATCCTGGTGGAGGCAAGTGGACCTTCCCTGGATACATTGGTATTTGAATTGTATCATTCCCTGTCCGTTGACCAGGTGCTGGTGGATGGTGAAGAGATGGGATTCACGCATGCCGGGGATGAACTTTATATTGATCTGAATACTCCCCGGGCTTCTGGATCATTGCTTTCTGCCCAGGTCTTTTATGGTGGACAAACAGGTGATGGGATGCTTATGGAAATCGATGAAGTGTGGAGTGTACCGGTAACCTTTACCAGTTCGGAACCCTTCTATTCCAAGGACTGGTTTCCCTGTAAGGAGGACCTTGCCGATAAGGCCGACTCGGTCCATGTGTTTATTACTACCGATTATGGGCTAATGGCTGTCTCCAATGGGATTCATACAGGTACCACCTATTTTCCCAATGGAAAGGTGAGGTACGAATGGAAATCCAACTATCCCATAGATTTTTATCTTATTTCCATTGCTGTTACTGATTATATTGAATATAACCTGGAGGTACAACCTACTGGTATAAGTTCTCCTATTTTCATTCAGAATTTTCTTTACGACATCCCCGGTTGCCTGGAAACATACAGTGATCAAATCGATGTGACCATTCCTATCATGGAAGTCTTCTGCGAACAGTTTGGACCTTATCCATTCAGGGAGGAGAAATATGGACATTACCTATGGCCCAGGGGTGGGGGGATGGAGCACCAGACCATGACCGGTATGGGACATTTCGAGTTCTACCTGGTTGCACATGAGCTGGGACACTCCTGGTTTGGAAATTATGTGACCTGTGCAACCTGGCAGGATATCTGGATCAACGAAGGTTTTGCAACCTTTGCCGGCTATCTGGCAACTGAGATCCTGGCTCCCGAGTATGCAGATGGCGAACGGGAGTTCCGTTACGACAGGGCGCTGCTCGAACCAGATGGAACGGTCTATGTGCCTGAAGAGGATGCTGACAATGCATCGCGTATTTTCAGTAGTAACCTTTCCTATAACAAGGGGATGGCACTCTTGTACATGATTCGTTTTGAGCTTCAGAATGATGCGGTTTTCTTTCTTACCCTCAGGAACTTCCTTGACCGGTATGCCAATGATGTGGCCACCGGACTGGACTTCAAGGAGGTGCTTGAGGAGACTTCAGGCATGAATTTCACAGATTTCTTTGACCAGTGGTATTTTGGGGCAGGCTACCCCATCTATGAAGTGAGTTGGGAGCAGCAGGGGAGTGTACTGACCCTGGAATCAACCCAGGCCACCTCGTCAACACTAACACCACTTTTTAAAATGTCCATGGAGTATACCTTTTTCCATGCAGGGGGGGATACCACAATCAGAGTCTACCATGATGAGAATGTGGAAAGTTACCAGTTCGATCTTCCTTTTGTAGTGAATGACATCGGGATAGATTTCTATAACCAGGTGCTGGATGGGGAGAGCGAAGAGATGAAGAGCGCCTCAGCCGGGGAGAATACACCCATGTTTTCTATCGCTCCCAATCCCAGTGGGGGCACTTTCTTATTCAGTTTAAATGAAGAGGCGGGTATTGAAACGGGCGATGATGTGTTTTTGGAGATCCTGGATCTTACTGGTAAAACCCTGTTCCGAAGCATGTACAGGGGATGCCTTCCTTTCATGGAGTATGCCGTGGAGCTTGAGGAGCCGGTCACGGGAATATATTTTGTCAGATTTCTGTATAAAAACAGGGTTGAGGTTCAAAAATTACTTGTGAAATGAAACGGAGTCTGTTGACCATAGCATTGATAATGTGGGCAGGGATTCTTGCCATTTATGGCCAGTTTCCCTCCAGCTTCGGTGCAAAAGCAGGAATCTCCCTGGCAAACCAGACCTACAAGTATATACCTATCGACTATACCATGGAGACAGAGCCTGTGGTGGGACCAGCCCTTTCACTTTTTGTTGAGGCTTTCAAAGGGGCTCATTTCAGTCTCCAGGTGGATCTGTCTTACCTTGTTAAGGGAAGCAAATCCAGCACGGAGTCGGTCACGGTTGATCACCTGAACAACGACCGGATCATTGTTAATGAAGGGGAACAGAGCACCTCAACTTTCAAATATCTCTCCATTGCCCCCATGGCCAGGTACAGGCTGGGCCAGGGCTCCCTTCAACCTTATTTCCTTCTGGGTCCGAGGGTGGATATCCTTTTGAATTACGAGACGGATTCTGAATATCCCCTGGATGAGCAAAATAATGTGATTCCGGGATTAACCTTTGGTACTGGCCTGGAGTATAGGCTTAATAATCTGGGTTTATTTGCAGAGCTGCAGTACCAGGGCGATTTCTTCCCGGTGACCGGCCAGGATCCCTTGTTAGTCAATAATCATATGATCTCTTTCACCCTGGGGCTCAGGTGGCTTGTTTCCGAATGAGCTTCTTTCTTTCGGAGAAGGTCATTGCTTTTCGGAGGAGATCTGTCCGAAGCGTCAGGTAGAAAAACAAGGAATAGAGCCAAATGGCCACCACATTGTACCAGAGGGTGTCAATCTCAAACCTGCCGATTATCTTGACGGGTGCATATAAGTGTGCCCTGCCAATCCTGGATGTGGGTTTCATATAGGCCGGTTCATACTTCCTGATCAAACGGCCGTCTTTTTCATCAATCTGATGGCCAAGACTCTGATTCAACACCAGGTCAGAAAGTTTCTTATTGTAGTTCCTATTTTTGAAAGTAGTGTATGCCTTCAGACCCAGGCGATCCTGTAAGTCAATGTCAATAAGGTTTTTTTCTTTTTTTGAGGTTATCGCTATGCTGCGAGTCAGGTTGCTTACTCTGTCAATGTAAGAACTAATGGCTAACACAGTTGAATCACTGAATACTTCCCCATCTTCTTTGTCCGGCCTATAGGCTTGGAATTCGGGAATCAGCTTTCCCATTTCTGCAAGCTGGGCATTCAAGGTCTGGAAGTCAGCCCGGATGGTTTCCGGATCAGCTCCATCAGAGTAATTTCGGTTCAAATTTTCCAGGTTGCCCCGAAGTTTCTGAACCAGAAAAACGTCCATGTAATCGGCGGAGCTGATCTTCTGCTCTATATCAAAGAACACTTTCTGGTACTTATTGTTTTTAAATTGGTCCACGGCCAGTGCTTCATAGGCCCAGCGGGAAGTCATCATGTTACCAATTAAAGGAACATATTCATAGTTGGTCAGACTATGGTGAAGTTTGTCATATTTCACCAGTACCCCGCAAAAGAGGATCTGTGGTATCAAAAGGATTGGAACAAGAATAGTGATGGTAGTAATAGAGTTCAGTCCGGCCGAAATATTCAGACCAACAAGGTTAGCAAAACAGGAGGTGGTGAAGAGAATCATCCAGAAAGAAAGCGTCATTCCTCTGATCTCAAAAATCAAGTTGCCGACCAATACATAGGAGAGCGATTGAAAGGCAGAGATGGCGAACATGATCAGGATCTTGGAGTGGAGATAGCTCCCCCTGCTCAAGTTTAAAAACGACTCCCGCTGTATGATCTTCCGGTCCTTTATAATCTCCTCCGAACTGACGGTCATTCCCAGGAAGAGAGCAACCAATACACTCATGAGCAGGAATGCGGGCAGATTCTCATTGTTTTGGAACACATAGGCTGCCGGATCGTCGAGGGTGCCGCTGAAATATTTGGTAAAAAAAGCCATGATAACAGCCAGCAGAGGAGCCTCAAGAAGCGTGGTCAGGATATACTGTTTGTCCGGGAGTTTGGTAAGCAGGTCCCGGGTAAAGAATATTTTGATCTGTTCCAGGAGCGAAGGAATACTGTATTGATTATCGGGAAGCTCTTCTTTATCGGGCGCTTCCGTAGCTGTTTTCTCCCGCTTACTATCAAAGAGATCGGCCCACTCTTTGGGGCTCGTTTTCCGGGTTCGGGAGAGCTTGCCATGCTCATTTACAATCTTGGCCTCGATGATCTGTAGAACCTGGTCCGGATCCACATTGCCACAGCAGGTGCACTGATCCTCTTTGGCATTGGCGTGGTTACTTTTCGTTTTAAAGTAGACCACAGCTTCTGCGGGATTCCCGCAATAGATCTGGTATCCCCCCTTGTCCAGGAAGATGATCCGGTCGAACATCTTGTAAAGTGTGGACGAGGGCTGGTGAATATTCACAATCACCAGTTTCCCTTTAAAAACCTGCTCCTTGAGAAGGTTCATAACCATTTCGGAGTCGACCGATGAGAGTCCGGATGTGGGCTCATCCACAAAGAGAATTGAGGGCTCCCTGATCAGTTCCAGCCCAATGTTCACCCTTTTGCGCTGGCCGCCGCTAATCACTTTATTCAGGGGTTTCCCCACTTTCAGGTCACAGATCTCATAGAGGTCCAGGTCATGCAATACCTGGTCGACCACTTTATTGAGTTGGACTTCATCATAGTTATCAAGGCAAAGTTTTGCATTGTAATAGAGGTTCTGCCGCACGGTCAGATCCTCCAGCAACAAGTCGTCCTGTGGAATAAAACCGATGATCCCTTTTAGCTGCTGCTTCTCCTTTTCGTCATAGAGATTATACCCGTTGATCAGGATCTCCCCATGCTGGGGTTTCTGGGTGCCGTTCAGTACATTAAGAAGGGTTGATTTACCAACACCACTTCCGCCCATGATCCCGAGGAGCCGGCCAGATTCCTCACTGAGGTCAAATTTTTGGAGCCCGTTGCTGCTGTTTTTGAAACGAAACTCAACATTCCTGGCGGTAAGGCTAATTCGTGAACTAAAAGAGGCAACAGAGAAAACTCCGGACACATCAGTATAGTAGATGGTATCAATTTTCTGTCCCCTGACTGAAGCCCCGTGATCAAAAGTATAGGTGATACCTGACAGTATGATCTGACCGTTCAGAAAAAGATCTTCTTTTCCTTGATAACGAATTATATATGTGTTAACACTGGGTAGACTTAGAAAATAGATCATACCCTCAAGATGATGGTTATGGATATGATGAACACCCTTAACACCAGCTTCATGGCCATTGCTAATTAAGAGGACAGCCTCCTTTTTGGGCATCTCTTTCAGGGGGTAGATTATAAAATGGAGGATCTGCTGGTACTCCTCCTCGTCAAGGTTGAAGGCGGAGGCTACTGTCTGCAAGAATTCCAATTCAGTTTCGCGTATTTCGATTCCATAGGCAATGTACTCTACCAATTGTATGATCACATAGATCTTCTGCCTTTGTTCCAGTTCCTCGTTGATCTGTTCACATATGGATAAAATCCGGACTGCAGTAAGGGATGTCCTTTTCCTTCGTTTTATGCTTTTTTTATCAATGGCATCATGGTGATAGTGCTGCAGGTAGTTCTCAAAGATGGCCATGTATTTCTCTGTAAGTTCGCTGTTCAGCTGACGTGAGAGGAATGCACGGATAATGGATCTTTCCTTTTCAGATATCTCCTGAATCTCATCGATATCTACAATTAATGCAAAGAGTTGCATCATTGCTTTTAAGATAGCTTCACTCATGTTTTTTGTCTTAATACGAATATATTCAATTTAAAGGGCTTACACTCAGATTGTGCTTTTTTTTTCTTATTTTGACTCTCTGATGGAGAAGAAGGAAGCTATTATCGATTTTGAGGGTTCCATCTCCTTTGAGACCATGGAGAGGCTGCTAAACCAGCTGAAGTCGGCCTGGCAGTTTAATGCACTCAGAAAGCCCGTCAGGAAACGGGTGTATGGGACAGTGGTCGAATCGATTGATAATATTTTCAAGTATGCCACTCCTTATAAGGGGAAGAACCGGGACATACAAAGACCTCCGCAGATACAGGTACAAGAACAGGAGGGGAGATTTATCGTGAGCGCTGGCAACCTTATCCTGAAAGATCAGGTAGACGATCTCAAGTATAAGCTTAATCGTGTAAACAAAATGGACGATGAAGCGTTGAAGTCACTTTATGAGGAAGTGATCAACAGAGAAGCTACGGATGATGACCGCGGAGCCGGCCTGGGACTAATTACCATGGCTCTGAGGACGGATGAGAATATTCGTTACCATTTCGATCCTGCAGGTCCCTTATACTCATATTTTACTATGCATATCACTATAAAAGAATAACCAATGGAAAAGTTAATTTTCGAACCAACGGCAAACTCACCACGAATAGTTCTCGATCCTGAAAGCAGGAATTTTGAATTCTCAGGTGAATCTCGCCCGGAGAATGTTCGTAAGTTTTATCTCCCTATTCTGGAATGGCTGGAGGCCTATACAGCAGAACAGGAGAAACTCAAGGATGATGAACGGACATTCGGCTTACTGTGTCAGTTCAATTTTGAGTACTTTAACTCAACATCCGCTAAGTATATCCTTGATATATTTAAATCTCTGAATGCAATCAATGCTCTGGACATAGAACTTGAGATCAAATGGCTCTATGAAGAGGATGATGAAGATATGCTTGAGGTGGGTCAGGAGATGTCGAGAATGTCAAAGCTCTCC
>DAOWFP010000066.1 GCA_030637895.1 Bacteroidota bacterium
AGGTACACCATTTAATTCAGCTGATTGGATATATATGTTTGTGCCGGTAGAATTCTTAGCAATTAATTTGAAGGTATTTCCATTCTGTAAATGGATTGATACTTTACTAAATACCGGGCTTGTAATTGTATAAAATGGAATTCCGGGTTTGATGGGAAAAAAGCCCATGGATGAGAATACTACAAATGCGGACATGGAACCCCCATCTTCATCACCAGGGACACCGAAAATGTTATCCTGAAACCATGTATCCAGAATTTGCCGGGTCCATTTCTGGGTTTTCCAGGGAGAATCGGTATAATTAAAAAGGTATGGAATATGAAAGGAGACCTGGTTTCCCATGGAAAAATTGCCGATCAAACCAGTTTGATCTGGAAATTTTGCCCAGAAATGATATTTACTCTGGTCCAATCCCTCCCTGAAAAGTTGGTCAAGGCGGTTTTCAAACAGAATTTTACCCCCCATCAGGTCCTGAAGACCTTCGATGTCATGTTGTACATACCATAAATAAGACCATCCATTGTGCTCGTTGTAATAATCTCGCCCCCCGGGGCCACCATCAAATTTGGGATCAATTTCTATCCAGTTTCCAAGCGCATCTTTTGGCATAAAAAATCCTTTTTCAAACCAATACAGGTTTTTATAGTTCTCGGATTTTAGAATGAATCGCCTGTTAATCATATCATTACCCAACTCCATCGCCATTTCACTTAATGCCCAGCTGTCGTAACTATGTGCTAACGTTATAGCTACTGCTGATCGTTTTTGCCCCGGTTTTCCCAGGGCCAGTGTATCCGTTTCCTTCTCCCCGGGATGTAACGCAGGATAATATCCATTCATATTATAGAAATCTTCAAGCAAGCCTTTCGGACCATTCCGGCTGGGAAGCATGGTTGCCAGCTCAGCACTTTTCAATATGCCTTCAAACGCTTTATCAACATCAAAGTTTCTAATCCCTTTGCGATAGGCATCCAGGAACATGATGGATGAATGAAATCCAAACATACCAGCCCGGTCTCCAAAATGTCTTGGATAATCAGGCATCCAGCCACTTTGCCGGTACATCCTGACATATGAATAAAGCATATCCGATTCTACCGCTGGATTGAGGAGCATGCGTAAGGGATGAAGCGCAATAAAATTCCCCCAGGAATAGTCATCCACATAAAAAGACCTGCTATCTTCATGAATCTGATTGTCATATCCACTGAAATACCTCCCATTCTCAGTGATATTTACCATCCGGACATAACAGCGATATAAAGCTGTATAAAAGCTGCGTTTCTGTCCTTCGGTTCCACCTTCTACCTGTATCTGGCTGATAACTTTATCCCAGGCCGATCTCCCATTATTCTTGAGTTCTTCAAAGCTTACCCCATTCAACTCCTGATAGTAATTACTTTTCGCCTGGTCCTGGCTGATAAATGAAATAGCATAACGAAATTCAACACATGATGAATCGCTTTCTGAATAGTTGATCCAGACTTTATTTCCTTCACTTTTATATCCGGGAATCCCGGTAAAAACCCCATATAAATATGCAATCCCATTTTGTTGATGATGCAAATCAGTCACTGATTCTTTGCCATAAATTTCATTTGGAATAGCCATCTCATATGAGCCATTTGCATAATAATGTGACAACAATAGATTCTTTTTGACATTTTCAGGAAATGAAAATCGGTAAATTCCGGTTCTTTCTCCTGCAGTAAATTCAAGAAGTATGTCATCATCTGTAAGCAAGGTGGCATAATACCAGGGCCGGGTTATTTCATGGTTATATTCGTAATTCAATCGCTTGCTAACACTCACATCAGTTACTTCTCCAGTTAACGGTTTGATGGAAAAAATAAGTTGTGGAGTAATGACATTCAATGCGAGACATGGAAAATCGGTGATCTCAGCATCCAGATGATCTTTCCGGTTTGGGAATACCCTCACCATTTGATTTGGTAAATGAACGACTGGCCTGTTAGGATTTAGAAGAGGCGCCACATTGCCAATCGTAGGATCAATATAGTTGAGGTCGGGGTTGCATGCAGGGTTTTGATCATATGAATAAATGGAGTGATGTTGAATTTGGGAAAACCCCGGTTTACAAATAAGTATTGCTGTCAAAAATAAAATGAGATGCAGGGTATTGCTGGTATTACACCTCTGAGTATTTTTCATAGCATTTTGAATTTTTTGAATCCTGCAGGGTTCAAATTTCCAGTCTTACCTAGTCGATCACCTTGTAATGTTTCATAAGCTTCACATAGTCTTTCCGCTTGTCCAATTCAGCTTTTGATACATCTTTGCCTTTTAAGCTCTTATTCTCAGCTTCAATTCTGTATACTTTGTTTTGCAAAGCCCTGTAGTATCCATCGGCGGTGGCCTTATTGGTAAAATGGGCATTGGTGTATGGATTGTTGGCTATACCAGCGTCCAGAGTTGCAATCCAGTCCGCAGGGATAGTGGAAGTCCCGGTCAATGCTCCACAAAGGGCTGCAGCACTGGCTGCAGTACAATCCGTATCATATCCCCTGTTGGTTGCTATAAGAACACTCTGTTTTACATTGCCTTTTGTTGCCTTAAACAGGGCAAATGCAAAGCCTACATTTTCATAAATACTTGAGTTCGGATATTTCTCTATTCTTGCGAATGCGTTGTACTTACTATCCGGATCCATGTATACATCTGTTAATTCCTGCCACATATCCCTGTTCATCGGATCATCATACTTCTCTGTGATGCTCATCACATACCTGAGTTCTTCCTCAATTTCAGGCGAAGCATATTCAAGGGCTCCCTCAATGACCGATTCGACTGTTGCATCGGGAAGCATTGCCAAAGCCATTGCTGCATTATAAACAGCACCCCAGGCAAATGCATCGTCATTGGGATCTTCATAGTAGAATTTCCCCATTTCATTCATATCAGCAATTGCATTGTCAGGATCGCCGGCATTAATTGCGGGCAATGCCTGAAAGGTGCGGGCTGTTAAATGAATATGCTCACCCAGGTCTCTTGGAGAACCGAATTTCGTGATTGGAAAATCTTCTGGCTCTACTCCCCACTGTACAAAAGCCAATAATACCCGGTCATAATTCTGGGTCATGTGGTACATATCTTCAATTTCAGCATCACGCAACCAAACCTTCATTAAATCCTGGTAATCTATGCGATCCTGTTTTTCCATGATAGCAGTCGAAATCAGTTTATGCCTCTCGCCACCGTCTTCAGTCGCGCCGGCCGGATGCGTCCAGGCACCAGAGTAGTGTTTGTATGGAATAAATTTGTCCTGAAAGCCAAACATTTCCTGAATCCGGTCCTGAGAACAATTGTATTCAGTAATTGCTCCCATGGCACATCCCGCTCTGAATCCCAGCAGCGTGCCATAAATTCTGTCGTAGACAACACTACGAATCGGCTCTCCATCGTCATTTTGTATGGTATAATAATGTGATTCAACGGTGGCAATATTTGCGTTTTCAGCAGATACCAGTCGAATGACAACTGTTTCATCATCTTCAGGAACAAGATCATCTTTCACCTGGAATCTAATGAAGCCTTCATCATTACCTGCCGGAATGATAAGTTTCTTAGATTCGAACAGGAAATCTTCACCTTCTTCCGCCAGTACACCCTGAACAGTATATCTTAAGTCTATGGCCTCAGGGAAGGTATTCGATAGCATAACCTTCACTTCGACTGATTCATTCGATTCAACATTAATGGAAGAAGGCATCTCAAATTCAACATCAGGGAAAGCGGCATCAAGAATCTGAATGGAGGCCTGGCTATATTGTTCATCAATTACATAGTCTTCGCTTTCAAGGATTCGTATTCTGGCCTCTTCAGTTCCTTCCAATAATCCATCATCAATCGGCCTGATATGGATCTCATTGTATTTATCTACTTTCTGAATATTTCCCAGTCCAAGTGACCGGTAATCAAGGCCTTCTCCAGCGCTTCCCTCGCACTTTAATTTCACCTTCAGGCCGGGGACTGGCTCCCCTAACTGATATACCCTGAATGTACCCACATTTTGTCCCTCCTTACAGTGGCCATCCCATACAACAATTGCAACCTTTGGTTTTTGTCCAAATAGAACCGATCCTGGAATAACCAGCCAGCAGGCCATTGCTGTGATCAGAAGTTTTAAGATGTGTCTCATGACAAAAAAATTTATTGATTTATATCACTAATTAAAGTGAAACGGGTATTCATTCTATTTGATATTAAAAATCTGATATGCTGTAAATTCATTGTTGAACATATCGGTAGTACTTATTTTTATCATATGCGATCCTTCCTGTAAATCAAAAGGCATTTTTGCTGTCCAGATATGTGAGCACTCCTGGGCTTTGACCCATTCATCGATATCTTTATAGGCATTGAAAAATTCAACAACAAGCGGATCGGTCATGATCTGGTGATTCATCCTTACAGGAGGGCGGTCGTCCAGTTGATATGTCACTTCGTCATCAGGATTTCCGGCAAACACATTCACAATGATCTGTTCACTTTCAAGACTATCCAATGATATTTCGCCCCTGGGTGCACTGATCCTCATTTGAAAATCGGGATGATGATTGGCGGGATGAAATTTAAAGCTGTAGGTATTGTCCTTGAAATTAAAAACAAAAAAACCATTGGGAGTGCCGTCCTGTGCCACGGCTAATGGAATACCGCGCTCATCCTTCACCTTCGACCACCATGAACCACAGGCTGCACCAACTACGAGATAGTGAAATTGTACCGGCTGGGTCCAGTGCTTTTCCTTATCGTAATTCATGTTTACAATCTTATGCTGGTGCCCGGCAAGAGCCAGCAAATGTTTTCTGTTTTTCAATGTATCGAAGACCTTATCTATGGTTTCCTTTTTCATGGGGCCTTCAAGGATCGGGATATGTGTTATGATCACAAGCAAATAATCATCAGGGACAAATTTCAGGTCATTTGCCATCCATATTAATTGTTTGTCATCAAAACCACCGGAATATCTGCCATTTTTGTCTTCCTTTTTGTTCCATCCCTTATATTGTATGGAATTCAGGACCATGAAATGCACCTTCCCCTTATTAAAAGAATAATAGTCCGGGCCGAATACCCTTCGGAATGTTTCTGCTTTGAAGCTGTCGCTTTCGGCTTTTAAATTCATGTCGTGATTCCCGATCACATTGTAAGCCGGTATTTCAAGATGCCTGACTCCATCGTTAAGTTTGCCATAAAGGCTTAAATCGTCCTCAACCAGGTCGCCCAGAGCCATATAGAAATCTGCATCGTAATCAAACATTTCGGAAACCACATCGTTCAGGTAGTAATTAACCTGCTCGGCTGTATAGGGTTGCGGATCGCCAGTTATAATTACATTGAACTGATTCTTCTGTTCCGATGCTATCAGTGCAAAATTCACGCTCTCAGGCAGGGCCCCAGTAACAGGTATCCCCTCATAATCGAGCCCTTCTGGCGAACCCCCGGGTTGATGGATGTAGTAGAATTGGGGCAAATTATTTTCATCGAGAGGAACATCATAAGCACTTGGTTTTGAAACGAATATTAAGGTCCTGTCACTTACCGGCAGTGAATATCTGCCTTTGGAATCGGTTTTAACTGCTTCACGCTGATTTGAAACGATCACATCCGCAATCCCCGGTTCATTCTCATCCAATATCCCATTGGCGTTTACATCATGAAACACGATGCCGCTTACAAGATCATTGTCCTGTGCAAAACTACTTATCTGAATCAATGACAGGGTAAGAATTATCGCCGGTAAAACTGTGAATCTGCTTCTCATTTTTTCTGATTATGCTGTTTCAAGTGTCTTACCTGGTATTTTCTGAATTTCGTATCTCGTTCAACTTCTCCGATAGCTTAAACGCCATGCCTGGATTGGTCTGGATGAGATTTGTGGTCTCGCCCGGGTCTTTGCTCAAATCGTACAACTGGGCTTCAAAGTCCTTCAGGTTCTCCAGCCTGTTCTCCGGTAAACCCTCGGGAGGGGTATCATCAATAAATTTCCAGTTTCCATCGTGCAATGCGTGCATCCCGTTGACATCGGCAGTTACCATGGAAGTTCTCGGATTGGGATTGCTTTTGTCCAGCAGCGCGGGCAGGAAACTATAGCTATCCGGAGCCACATTTTTTGATGCAGGAAGCGTTCCCTCGGTGATATCGCACACAGTGGCAAATATGTCCAGGAGATTTATCATATCATCTGAGACTGATCCCTCCTTCACCACCCCAGGCCAGGATACAATTAAGGGAACATTGCACCCTCCCTGGTAAATGGTATGTTTATCACCCCGAAGCTCACCGTTAATTTTCAGGCCATATTTCTGGGCCAGTCGTTCAGGAGCCTCGGGCCTGTGAGGCCCGGGAATATCACCCCCATTGTCGCTGGTAAAGATGATCACTGTATTCTCCAGCAGATTCATATACTCCAGGGTTTCAATGATCCTGCCCACACTCATATCCAGATCCTGGATGAAATCGCCGTATGGGCCACAATCGCTCATTCCGCGCATCTGGGCCGAGGGAGTACTTGGATGGTGAACAGCTACGGGAGCAAAATAGAGGAAAAAAGGATCCTCACTGCTTTGCTCTTTGATCCAGTTTACAGATTTCTCTGTCAGCAACTCCATCACCTCCTCATTAATTCTCTGGGGTGCATCATAGCCAATGTAGCGATCTCCGTAATAGGACCGGGAATAGGGCTGTATGCGATCACTCCTGATGCCGTAAATTTGATCGTTTTCAATATATACCCCCAATTTGTCATCATGATTCTGCGGTACTCCAAAATGATAATCAAAACCTAAATCCAGGGGCCCTGGAGATAGTTTCCCGGTATATGCCATGGGATCCTTATTGAGCCCGTGACCGTAGCCTAAATGCCATTTCCCAACAGCTGCGGTATGATAGCCTCTCTCCTTTAACCAATCAGCCACCGTGGTTCTTTCCGGATCCGGAAGCAGGTCACCCAGCGGGTGAGTTACCCCATATTTCAGGGGGGACCTCCAGGAGTATCGCCCGGTAAGAAATCCATAGCGGGTCGGGGTACAAATGGAGGCGGGTGTACTGGCATTGGTGAACCGCATACCACGGTCGGCTATGCGGTTTATGTGCGGGGTCCGAACCAGTTCCGGATCTGCACCGTAGGAATTTAAACTGCCATATCCAAAATCATCCGCCAGGATGAATATGATATTAGGCCTTTGTGGATTTTCCTGAGCCATGGCTGAGAATGCCATTCCGAATATGGCAATAAATACAATTATTCTTCCAATTGATTTTCCTTGTATCATAGTCGCTCTATTTTTTATAAAATATTCCGATAACACAACAATCAAATACCACCTTTTGAAGTAGTGCTTTTCCATTTTTAGAGTAAACGATTTATTTAGAGGCAAGACGACACTTATTGGACTCCAGCTCCCCACGATTTATTGGCTTTTGGCCCCATTTCAAATAGCAGTTTCCCACCCTTCATCACTTCTTCATGAGTGATCCATGGTGCGTCCAGTGTTTCGCCATTTAGCTCAGCAGACTGGATATACTTGTTTTCAGCGGATACATTCCGGGCCTCTAATTCAAAAAGCTGTCCATTACCCAGGTCGACCGAGACATGCTCAAAGACAGGACTCCCAATGGTATAGACCGGATCCCCCGGTGTCACAGGGTAGAGCCCAATCTGGCTGAAGACAACAAAGGCTGACATGCCTCCTCCATCTTCATCACCAGGCACTCCCATTAAATCGTTGCGAAACCACTCATCCAGTAATTTCCTAATGGATTTTTGCGTCTTCCAGGGCTGACCCGCATAGTTGTACAGATAAGGCACATGTAGGGAGGGTTCATTGGCCATGGAGAACTGTCCCACGTTCCCGGTATGATCTGGTAACTGGGCATAAAAACTATATTTACTTTTCCCCAGGGGTTCTTTGAACATGGCATCCAGTTCCCTGACAAATGCTTCCATACCACCCATTAGCAGGATAAGGTCGGGAATATTATGTTGTACATCCCATCGGTAGACCCAGGCGTTATTCTCTCCATAATAGCCCCTGGCTCCCATTCCCCCCGAGTACCTGTAGTCGAAGGGCTCAATGAAGTTCCCGTTCCAATCCTTTGGGTGAAAAAATTTGGTTTCCCCATTGAACAGCTTCCGGTAATTGAGTGAAGCCTCCATGAAGTGTGCCGCATCCTCATTCTTCCCCAGTTCCTCTGCTAATTGAGCAAGGCACCACTGGTCGTAGGAAGTCCCCAGAGTGACAGCCACCGGCTGGCGGCGCTCAAAGGAATGCACCTCAGGGATGGTCTCTTCATCACCTTCGTATAATGCAGGGATGTAGCCCTTTTCATGGTAAAATGCATCAAGTTTTCCGGCAGGCAATCCTGACCAGGGTGCCAGTGTTTTTTCCATAATAGCTCCCCTGGTAGCGTTGTAAGCTTTTTCCAGGTCGAAATTGCCCAGCCCTTTTCGATGGGCATCGATTACGGAAGCTACTCCATGGTTGGAGTTCATGCGCCGGCTGTCTCCTGTTATCTCAGGAAAGGTGGGCCACCAGAAGCGATCCATCTGCTCAGACATCAATACAAAGGAGTGAAGAATATCTTCCTCCTGTTCCGGATCAAGAAGAATACGGAGCGGATGATGGGCTCGGTAAGAATCCCAGATCCAGTCATCCGTGTAAAAGGGCCGTCCTTTATCCTCATGGACCTTGCCGTCAAAAGCACTGTAATATCGTCCGTTTTCCGAAATGCAAACCGGCCTCTCAAAACAACGGTAAAGGGAGGTGTAGAATACTATCTGGTCATCGGTCGAATTTCCTTTGATACGGACTTTACCCAGAGCCTCGTTCCAGATATTGCGTCCGGCAGTTTGAAGTTCGTCTATTGTTTTTCCAAGCACTTCACGCTCCATGTTCTGCTTTGCCTGGGCTTCATCAATAAAGGATATGCCGTATTTCATCTGCAGTATCCTGGTTTCCTGGGGGTACCTTAATA
This sequence comes from Bacteroidota bacterium, assembly GCA_030637895.1. GTDB lineage: Bacteria > Bacteroidota > Bacteroidia > Bacteroidales. The sequence goes on from DAOWFP010000066.1 coordinate 8,998, forward strand.
TCAGGCAGGCATCCTTTCCTTCAGCCATGATAGCTTCACTGGTCGTTCCGTCTTTCATTGACACAACATTGGCAGGAGCCTTTTCTGGAAGAAAGTAAAGGTAAACCCGCGTATCGTTCTCAATGACCTGGAATCCGCTGATGGCCTCGCCGTCCCATTTTAATTCTCCCCTTTTTGAGTTCAGGACCAGTTGGACCGGGGCATCCTTTTCAAACTCAAGTTTATAAGCAGCAGATTGATGCGACAGCCCGAAATCTACCTGGACTTGGGCCTCATCAAGGTAGACTGAATAGGAATAGGGCGTGAGTTTTTCCTGGTCGTAACTGTAATCTATAACGGATTTTAGCTGGGTCTCTTCTCCCTGAAAAGGGCTTAGATTAAATGCCGAACTGCCCCTGTGGCTGGTCACTACCAGGGGTAGACCATGTAGGCTGACTCCGGTATAGTCTCTTCGCTCAGGGTAAACCCGCAGCATGCTGTTGGGAAGGTGTATGGTGGGGAAAGTAGGGACCAGCAGATGGCTGATGTTTCCCATGTAAGGGTTCACGTAATCAACCGCTTGTTTTTCTCCTCCTTTGTGCAATTCCGGTTGGGATTTACAGCCCATACAAAGAAGTAGGATCAGGCCTATGCTTGCGCTAAAATAAAATTTATGTTTCTTCACTTGTTCAATTTATCAGTTTTAAAATACCCTGTTGACTTCATCACCAGATACCCGGATTCCTGAAGCTCTATATACAAGGGACAATATATAACGGAGGAAGTAATAAAATATTAATATTTCTTTAATATCCCTTTCATTACCCCAATCCTTGTTGGGATTCTTCCCTAAGCTGATCCTCATCCCCGTTCAGTCCTCCATAGGTTGAAATATCAGAGAAGGGCGTTTCTGACAACACTCTATGATGGTACTTACGAATTCAGCTTCAATGAGGTCGTAGAATAGAACTTATATTTACCTGAACCAATTTCTATTTCTGCCTGGCCATTCTCAAAACCACGCAATTGAATTTCCTTGCTATCCAGTATGGAAATACCGCTCTCAGTAATATCAGTTTTGGAGCTTGCCGGAATAAAAACAGTGGCTGATGTATTTTCCGGAATATCAACTTCAAGGATAAAGCTTTCTTCGGTTTTCTCCCAGCTAACTTCAATCTTACCATAGGGAGAAATATGATAACCTAAGGCCCACTGCAGCGAATCAATTTGGGCGGGTTTAATGATAATATGCTTATAACCCGGGGCTTCCGTGTCGATCTGAATGCCTAATAAACCGCGTTGAAACCAGCCACCAATCCCATTCAGGCAACCATGAACCCGTGAATTGACCGGCTCCCAGTACTCGGGCCAGGTAATCTCACCCCTTGCAATAAACTCCCCATAGCTGGGATAGGTGGTTTGATTCATGAGTGTGTGCAAGAGCTCATGCTTCCCTGTTTCGGTCAGGTATTTGGTCAGATAGTAGGTACCGTGAATTCCGGTATCAAAATGGCCATTCTGGTTTTTATTTATTTCTTCCGCCAACCTTTTCTCTACTTCAGGAATATCTTTCTCAGGCACTATTCCGGCCATCAGTGGCATCACCAGGTGGGTTTGTCTGGTATCGATGTAGGTGTAGTTTATAGAATCATAATAGAAGTGGTTAATCGCATCGCTTAATTCCTGTGCTTTGGTCCGGTAAGCAAGGGCATTATCTTCCATTTTCAGAATATGAGCGATGTTGGCCGCAATTTTCAATACATATACATAGTAACAGTTGTTAAACAAGCTGGCTTCAGCAGTAAAACTTTCCTCATTTCCATGTGGATTTGCCCAATCCCCAAGGAAAAGCCATCGCTTACCATCCATGTACTCCCAATCGCCTGCGGATACCACATTCAGCAATCCATTTTCATTTATATGTTCTTCCATATACACGAGCCATTTTTGAGCAGCAAGAAAGGTGCTTTCCAGTATCCGTGTATTGCCATAGCTCAGATATACTTCCCAGGGCAGGGTGAGAATAAAACCACTCCATGCAGGACCTCCTCCGCCCCCCAGAGTAGGTGCAGTATGGTTTATGCGCCCGCTTGCATCCTGAATATCCACCCAGTCCTGTGCCCATTTTGTGAAGAAGGGGTGTGAAGCATAGGCATCGTTTGCTATATCCAGGCTGCCATGACCGTCGCCTCCGTATCCCAGCCTTTCACGGTGAGGGCAATCCACAGACATACCTCCGGTGGATAGACTCTCGTAGGTATAGCAGGTGTTATCGTAAATCTGGTTCAGCAACTCATTTGAACAGTGAAAATCACCAAAGCGTTCACGGTCATTTGTAACCTGGTATCCAACTATATCATGTAGCTCCGGCTGGTAATCAATACCAGCAATGCTAATATATTCAACCTGGTGATAGGAAAACCTGTTTCTAAACTTCCCCTCTCCATCATCACCAATTACCAGCACGTTTGTCTGGTTAAATTCCACCGCTCTGTCCGGATAGGAGGAAGCTGAAATGGAGATACGCTGTCCCGGCCTTCCCTTCAATGTGGCCTCAATCCAACCTGTGTAGATGGAATCCATGGTAAATTGATACTGTCGCTCTCCCGTTTTCTTCAAGGATATAGCCGACCGTTTCTTTACCATCCTGTTGGGTTCCAGAAAATCAGAACTTAGCTTCAATCCACATGCTACCACATCAACCCTGGCCCACTGGCTCTCCTCAAAATGGTCTAGTGCCCATTCCACATCATGATCCGCATCCACAACCAGGTCTCCACCAAAATCGCTGTTTTGCCATCTACCCAGGTGGTAGGTATTGCTCGCCGAATAGCTCCACGATTCTCCTGTGGCGATCCAATGCTCCGGACTAATTCGAAATTGAGCCCTGCATAAAGGACTTTTTTCTACATTGAAATCTACTTTGGGATTAGCATCCGAAAAATCTGCCCATCCTGACGACAACCAGATAACAATGTTGTTCTTGCCTTCCTTCAAGTGTGGAGCAATATCATAACTTGAATACAGGACCCTGTTTCTAAGATCTGAAACCGAGGGGCTAAGCACAGCATCGCTTACCTTCTTGCCATTCACATATAGTTCGTGAAATCCAAGGGATGCGACAAAGGCAGGGGCAAAAAGGGGTGTTCTATCCAGATCAAAATCATATTTAAAGTAGGGACAATTGCTTGAATCAATGTCCGGACCATAAATCCATTCTCCAAGCCACTCATTTTCATCCAGGATTCCCGTCTCGAAAGATGCCCATTTGCTGAATTTACTTTTGCTTCCCTTATTATCTTCAATTTGAATTCTCCAATAGTATTTCCTTGCCGATTGGAGGGGCTCGCCTTCATACCTGATATTTACAGAATTCCCGGAAGGTATTTTACCTGAATTCCAAATGGGCCAGCTAGCATCCTCAGGTATTCTTTCAGATTCATATACCAGTATTCTGTACGAGGACTGAGCAACATTCCGTCTGCCAGGAGCATCAATTTCCCAGCTCAGGTAAGGACGTGAATGTTCAACACCCCTGGGATTGGATAAAAACTCACACTTAAGCTTCCTTGCGATCAGGTCATAGGACAGATCTTTCTTATCCTGACAGGCCGTAAGGAGGATAAGAGTCCCTATCATCAAAACAAGATTTACTGACCTATTTATCATGCCTGTGAATTAGATTTACCGGACATTTACAAGAAACTCCATGGAAGATAGAAACAGATAGTTTTTTGGGTTAATTCTCATCCTCTGTTAAGCCTGTTGGCTATCCTAATATAGGATCCCGGGAATAGCAAAACATTAAAGTCGCATTAATAAAAGATTAAAGCTTCAATAATAGCTTAAAGGTGCTTTGTCCAGATCTCTTTGATGGTTTCCTCCTGGGAATAACCAGTGGGGCATTCCTCACTTTTTGTATTCGCATGGTAGTTGCCATTTGTTTCGTTGGGACAGGATATCATGCGACTCACCGGCATTTGCAGATGTCCGTTGGGATCGGTTTCTTTTAACCAGTTAAAGGCATATTTCAACCAATCGTTCCTGTATTCCTCTGGCTGCTGAGCATACCAGGAGATCTCATCCCAGCCCCAAACAAAGATGGAGGTGGTGTCTGCTTCATTGGGTGGAGTCTTTCGTCCGTAGTTATCAAACTCAACCAGGTAAGGAAGGCTTTTACAGCTCCAGCCACTGGGTGAGATACATCCTTTACTTTTTTTGAAAAGCCCATCCAGGTAGTTCACCTCCAGCTTACTTTCATAGGGTTTCTCAGGAATTTCTTTGATGCGCATGGGAAAGGAGTTAAAATCGATCAGGCTTACACCGTCCTTTACCATATCTCCCCTGGGCACATGGGCATCAAGCAGGACCCAATTCCTGCGGGCATGCTTCCCTGCATACTCCCGGATCTTTGTCAAAAGTCCGGCCCAATCTTTCCGTTCCGGATCATTCATTCCAATGAGCTCCACCTGTCCCAGATGAAAAGCTTCACAGCCCAGATCCATGTACGATCCTGCCAGGTAGTAGAACCAGAGTCGCGATTCCACTTTACTGATATCAGGCACGCTGCTTCCCTCCCGCCAGTGATTCACATAAATACCCTTGTCATTCAGCATGGCTTCATAGGAGAAATTTCTTTGCTCATCAGGCAATCCAAAATCTTCAAATACCCAATGTGGTATTTTCACCTCATTCACTTCTTCGGTCACAATTTCAAATAAACAGCCCTGGAAAATTATTTCCGGATCAAATGCATGGAGGGTATCCATCAGGGATTTTGCATCGCTCCAGAAATCAGGATCATTTAAACGACTTTCGCCTCCCCAACGATAGAGGGCCCGCCCGATAAATTTGGCACCGATATTCTTTATTAATCGGATATCGTCGGAATGAAAGGGATAGGTACGTCGGCCTTCGGGATGATGTGGTACCAGGAAAAAGGCCATGGTGACTGAGCGGTCCAGGTAGTTTTCCAACACCTCTCGTGATATCCCATCTTTATCAAAATTGAATGACCTGGACCCTCCAAATGTCCTGTTATATAGATTCTCCTCTTTATCAAAGCAGCCTGCCATTTGAATAACAGCCTGATCATTCTCAATGCTTATGGGAGAATCGGAAACATAATTTCTCATGCGGCTTCCCCATATGGATACAGTTAATTTCTTATCTCCTCTTACCAGCAGGAAATCCCATGACATATTTTCAGGGACCGTGGTAAGTGCTCCATTCCCCCCCGAAAATGCTTCCACATTGCTCAGAGAAGTATGCCCCTCTCCTTCGATAATGATGGGATGTATATTTTCAACGCTCTCGCCGGTATTGGCGATAATGGAGCCCTGTGCAATCTGCCAGTTACGGTTCTTTGTGTTGTTGCCTCGTTTTAAAATGCCAACAGCCACACAGTCGAAGTTGAAATTGGTAAGTTGCCCGTAGGATTCTCCATCCAGCAGAATCCCTCCATAAGTGCCAAAGGTGAAGAGATCAATCAGCTGTGCATTATCGGTATGATTTATGGTAAAGGTAAAGGTCTTTTTTGCGATGACGGCATCCACCACTTCCCTGCTGAACTGCCCTCCAATAAAACGCTGTATGGCAGGATTCACATGACAATGCAAGATGCGTGGAACATCATAACAGTAATTTATCCGGATAAACTCACCACTGAGGGGGTATCCGTAGCAGTGTTCAAAGGTCATTAGCTCGCAGGCAAATTTTCGCTGCGCATTAAAATCAAAGGCCAGGTATTCACCGTAAAAGGTAAGGCATGAAAGGTAGACACCCTGAGATCTGCTGGTTTCCGAAACCTTTATGGTGGCCGGATATGGAATAATGGCCGTCGGATCATCAATGGTTTGCTCGGGATACCAGAACTGGATCCCCTTTATCTGTGTACCCGACTCTACGGTAATGAAGGCATTCTCCTGATCGGTAATGGCAAAAACACTTCCCACCGGCTGCTTTTTGGTTGAATGGGCCGTCCCCCGCGGAGTTGGTCCATGCACCCCGATCAGTGAAACATTTTTCTTCAAAATGATTCCGCCGTCCACTGCATAGGGTTCTTCTGAGGGTTCTACCAGGAGAGCCGAACCGGTAGCAGAGGCCCAGTCAATGGCTTTTTGAAGGTTGAGCTTATTTTTGGCGGAACTGTTCCCCGGCTTTACACCAAATTTTTGAATACTTGGTATCTCGGATGCTACGGCCAGATTTATACTGAGGACCAGCAGCAAAGATATGATTGCAATCCTTTTCATTTTTTTGTATTAAGGTTCTAACAACTTTGATAAGTCCACCGAATCGTAGGGTTTTTCTCCGAATCCCGCATAATACTCCAGGAGAATCCTTTCGCCTGTTTCATCTATTTTAATCACAGCATATCCGGGTAAATCGGTCTGTTTAAAATAGCTTACATGCTTCGCCTCTTCAGCCAACATGGCCTTTCTAGCCTCCAGAGTTTCGGGCTGCCACCCGCTCATGTTTTCCGCAAGCGATGGGCCATATTCCGTAATCACTTTTGCAGGCTCCTGGTAATCTCTTTCTTTGATCACACTGATTACCATAAGTTGTACCACTGGCCCGTAGGGAGTTTCCCGCCGCACAAGCGAATAACGATGCAGGTGGCCGCATAAGACTATCGCTTTGTGACTGGCAATGACTTTAAGAAGCTCATCCCGCTTTTCAGTATCCCGCCTCAGGGTGTGCCAGCACCTTTCTGTAACCGGGATTACAGGTTCATGGATAGCCACGAATTTATACTTCGCATCCGACCCTGAAAGTTCCTGCTCAAGGAAAGAGATCATATCTGTCTCTTTATCCCAGGGATCCAAACAGGTGATCTGAACATTGTTGTAGCAGTAGGAATAACTGGCACGCTTGATATCCGGATTTCCGGTCTGTTTTCTGATCATGGGAACATAGTGTTCCTGAAAGGCTTCATGTGCTCCGGGCCCTGTTATATCGTGATTTCCCTTGGTCAGGATCCAGGGTGCGGGCATTCTGGCAGCTTCAATGGCTTCCATGGTATTGGATGCCATCTGATGGGCTTTTACATCATTACCGGCAAGACCTTCCGACAGATCTCCCAGTTGAATGATCGCTTTTACTGGTGGATCGGTATGTTCAGCTCTCTTTTTGAGAACCGACATAAAATCGGTCCAGTTCTCCCTGGTGTAAACGGTGTATTCTTCCGTCACCTGGCGCAAGTCACCCGGCTTCTGCTTAAGCCAGTCCATATCATGATCATCCAGAAGATCATAATGCAAATCCCCAAGCACGATGAAACTGCTGCTCTGGTCCTCTGAGCAATTACTTAGTAAAACCAGCAGTGAAGCCAGCAACAAAAATCTTTTCATTACAATAAGATTCAACTTTACCTGCTTAATTTAACCGGCATCCCGGTTTCGCTGCTTTGACGTGCAGCCTCCAGGATCTCTACTACAGTAAGGTTTATTTCCAAAGAGGATAAATCGGTAGGAGCAACCTTGATATCTCCTTTGACCGCTGCCGCAAAAAAGGCAAAAGGATCCGTAAATGGAGCCGCTGATACCGGCACTTTCTTAAGTTCCTCACCTGTTTTTTCGTCCAGGCGGAACCTGATGGTTTCTGCATCATCTATAAATACATATCCGGAATTTCCATAGATATGCATGTCTTTCCGGTTGAAGGGCCAGTTCCATGAGGCATGAATAACTCCCTCCATGTCCGGATAGGAAAGAACGATGGTAGCATCATCATCCACATGGGGATAGACATCTGGCTTATACTGCTTTAATTCAGCATATACAGTGAGGGGCTTTTCCCCTTTGAGCATCCAGGTGATCAGGTCAGCGCCATAACATCCAAAGTCGATCACAGCCCCACCTCCATTTAACACAGGATCGGTCAGCCACTCTAAAAATTCAGGATTCACACCAATTTCTTTGGGACCTTTATGGCCGTCGTAGACAATAACCTTTCTTAATTCCCCGAGCTCTCCATTTCTTACCATGTCATATCCCACATAATTAGAAGGATACCAGGTGGTTTCATAGTTGGTCAAAACCTGAATTCCATGCTCCTCTGAAAGCTTTTTCATGATCCCTGCATGTTCAGTAGATACGGCCAGGGGTTTTTCAACCATCACATCAATGCCTCGTTTGGCACAGGCTTGCACCACCTCTAAATGATCGAAGATTGAAGTAAAAGTGATAACCCCATCAGGCCTGGTCTTCTCCAGCATCTCTTCCAGTGACTCATAAATCAGATTCTTGTCAAGGTGATAAGCCTCAGCATATCGATCTGAAAGATCGGTATTGCTTTCTGCGATTCCCACAATTTGAATATCTTCCCGATCCAGGTTTCTAAGTAAAGGGATCACATGCGAATGAGACAATCCCGCAACCCCAATTCTTACAGGCTCCTGGCCGGATATGGGATTCATTAGAACTCCCATGCACAGAATAAAAAGAGTGGTAATTCTCATAGCAAACCGTAAAGTTTGGCATTAGGTATCAGGTACTAATCTGCTGCAGTGCATAGGCATAAGCACCCAGCGCTATAGACTCACTGGCTCCCCTTGTGCTGGTGGCGATGGCCAGCCTGGGTACCGGATCATAGGATATGGTTTTGTCAGTTCCCGGAATAGGAAGGGTTTTGGAATAATCCCTGAAAAAATCCTTCCGCTCCTCTTCATTGTCCAGGTTAAATACCTTCTGTACCAATCTGGGTAGTTCATCTGCATTGGAGGGACGAAACTTGTAGTTCAACTCCTCCATCACGGCTGGCATATAAAGATCCCTTGCGCCGGTAATCCCTCCACCGATCACAGCGATTCCATCAGAAAGAGTCAGGATATTGGCTACCGTATCACCCAGGGCACGTCCTGTGGCTTCATATGCTTTCAAAGCTGCTTCTCTGTTCCCCTCCTTCTCTCCTCTGGCTATCTCATATATATCCTTGGGTTCCAGTTCGTTGGGATATTTAATACCAGCCTCTTCGGCGTAAAACCTTTGAACAGACCGAATGCTCACCGCATCTTCAGCATTGATGGTAGGGTGATGCCTGTTGCTGAAAAGCCACACTTCTGCAGCAGTTACATTATCACCGGTGATCAGCTGACCGTTCGAAACAAAGCCACCACCAAAACCGGTACCCAGTGTAAAGCCAAAGAGGTTCTTGTATCTTTTTGGACTTCCTGAGGCCTCAAGTTGGCTGTTGATCTCGGGTAAAATCCCTCCAAGAGCCTCTCCATAGGCAAAGAGGTCGCCATCATTGTTTATATATACCGGCAATCCAAACTCCTCTTCCAGGATGCTTTTCAGCGGCACACCTCCCTGAAAAGCAGGAAGATTGTTGGAATTATCTATGATCCCGTTGGCATAGTCTGCCGGCCCCGGAAAGGCAAAACTAATTGCCACGGGGATCTCCTCTATGGATTGAATAACCTCACTAAAGCCCTCCTTCATGGTGGCCAGGCATCTTTCCAGGTGATCTGCATTGGAATCCTTTCTGATCCCGCCTGTGATGGCTTTGCCGCTTTTGAATGCATTAAATACGAAATTAGTTCCACCTGCATCCAGGGTCAACACCACCCGTTCATCATTATAAATATTCATCTCTTATGCTTTAGAGGTTCGGGTCGCGATGTACAGAATATATATCATGCAGAGACCGGGGACAATAAATCCGGCCATCAGACCTGCCATGTCTGCAACCACACCAAACAGGATGGGTACAAAGGCTCCTCCAATAATAGCTGTTACCATAAGGCCCGAAATTTCATTGCTTCTGTCAGGGTAGGCATCCACAGTAATGGAAAATATGAGTGGGAAAATATTTGCAAAACCCAGCCCGATGATGGCGATAAATACAAAGGCCAGCACCTCACTTGAGGCAATAAAGAGACCAGCAATACCTAAAATGGAAAGGATGCTGGTAATAATCAGGAACCTCTTAGGTGATAACCAGTTCAGAATCACACCGCCTAAAAACCTTCCGGTCATCAGGGACAAAAAGAAAAACAGGGTGCCAAACAATCCCTTTTCTTTGATATCGAAGTCAAATTTCGCTTCTAGAAAGTTAGGGAGTTTCGCACTCATGCTCACCTCGGAGCCCACGTAGAGAAAAATGCCAATGACCATGAGCAGTATATAGGGATTCTTCAACAGTCCTAAACATGATTTCAGTGTGGCCGGCTTTTCAGGAGTGGCCTTTTCTTCGATGCGAGTGACTAACAATATAACTACAACCAGTAGCATCACCCCTCCATAGATCGGAAACAGTAATTTCCAGTCCAATCCCCAATAACGTGCAGCCAGAATGGGGATCAGTGAACCCGACAGGGAGCCAATGGCCTTCACAAACTGTCCGAAGCTTAGGTTCCTGGAATATTTCCCTTCTGGCGAAACATCCCGCATTATTGGATTCCCTGCTACCTGAAGCATTGTGGCTCCGGTACCCAGAAAAAGAAGACCTCCCAGAATTAGTATAAAGGATTCATAATTTCCAATGATGGGCAGGATCATTCCCACCAGTGCTGCAAACAAGCCCATCATCAGCACATGCTTCCTTCCCTTCCGGTCCTGGTACAAACCCATTGGAATGGAGAGTAAGCCAAACATAATGAAGGCCATGAAGGTTACCAGCCCGGCCTGAAAATTATTCAGGGCGAAATCTGATTGCAGTTGGCTGGTCAGGGGTCCGGATACATCTCCAAAACCCATCACCAGGAAAGCCAGAAATATGGGCGTCGATTTAAACATGTTGTTCTTTGTCATAGCTCAAATTGGTCGGTTCGAAAAAAGAATTTTTGTTTAATATAGCATCATTGCTGAAAAAAAACATTAATTAATTCTTAAAAAGATCAAACAAAATATATTTCCATGTGTTGAAAGCACTAACTTGTTTTTCTAATATAATTCATACATCTTCGCAACAAGCTATGGATAAATTTTTTGCCTATTCACAAGTTCTCAGCGGGTGACCTATAATACAAAAACAAAGAATAGCTTATTGAGTCGGATATTATGGCTATTCCTACTCGCCTTCATGCACTTATGCACCATTGTTGAAGGACAGTATTATGGAATGAAGTTTGCCGGTATTGAACATTCTCTTGATCAGCGATCAGGTCTTAATCTTACTCCGGAGCATTCTCTTAATTTCAAGGGCAATCTGGATCTGGAGTTTTACCTTCGTTTTGAAGCGGATCATGAATCCTACTTTGGTTACATCTTTCGACTCATTCTCGGAGATAAGAACATCGACTTAATTCATGGTGTCGTCCCCGGTAATCCCAATAACTTCGAATTGATCCTCGATGGGAAAACCAGTGATATCGCTTTTAAGGTTCCTCTTGATGATCTAAGAAAAGGCTGGTTAAAAATCAGGCTGGAGCTAAATTTCGAAGAGGGTCAGATTACCTTCTATTACAATGACATAGCTCTGGTGGAAGATCTAGACGCCTATGATCCTAGAAGTGGTTTTCGATTGATGTTTGGGGCCAACTCATTTGGTAACTTTTCATCCACAGATGTTCCAAATATGATTATCCGGGACGTGCAGGTGAAAAGTGGGAAAAACACCAGGATAATCTGGCCCCTGGATGAAACTGGTGGTATTATCGCCCATTCCTTTCCCGGGGGAAATAATGGAATTGCAGTCAATCCGGAATGGTTATTGAAATACCATAATACCTGGGACCAGAGGTTGAGCAAGCAGATATCCGGAGAAGTAAAGACAGCCTTTGATTCCAAAAACGATGATCTTTATTTACTCACTACGGATTCTCTCCATATATATAATATAGCGGATGATTCCATAAGAAGCTTAGCTCTGGGATTAGCTTACCCCCTTGAAAGTTCCACCCAAATTATCTTTGACACCTCCTCCAATAATCTATTGATGTACTCCCTGGATTATAATTTTATAGCCACTTTTGATTGGGAGACAAGGATGTGGGACACATATGATACGGGTCCAAGAGATATTACAGTCTACTGGCACCACAGCCGTTTTATTGATCAGGATGGATCGCTTATTGCCTTCGGTGGCTATGGGCAGTATACCTTTAAAAATTCGGTATTTCTCTGGAATCCCGAAAAGAGTCGTTTCGATAGCATTAGTTACCAGGGAGACTTTCTTCCCAGGTATCTTGCAGGGGCAGGCTATAATCCCGGCGATAGTCTTTTCTATTTAATAGGTGGCTACGGTAGTGAAAGCGGAAAACAATCTGAGAGTCCGGACTACTATTATGAGTTGATCCGTTTCTCCCCGGACGACAGAGCTTTTTCCAATGTGCATAAGTTCGAGGATACAGAGGCCGGATTCTGCTTTGCTAATTCCATTGTTTTTGATGATGCCAACAATCTTTATGCGCTTTATTTTCCCAAATATCAATTTGACAACCAGCTCCAGTTAATCAAGGTCTCACCTGAGAATCCTGAAATTTTTGAGCTGGGGAACGCCATTGATTTCAGTTTTCTGGATATAAACTCAAGTGCTGATCTTTATTACAGCCAGAGATCCGGTTCCCTCCTGGCATTATCATCCTACACTTCAGATGGCACCACTCAGGTCTCTATTAATACCATTGCATTTCCACCGCAAAGTTTTTCGACAAAAACTGTAGCAGAGCAAAAACGAAACCCTGGTATTGTTAAATACTTTTTGATTGCAGTCCTGGTGTTTGTAGCCAGCTACCTGATTAGTCTTCTAAGGAAAAAGGGGAAGTCTTCAAAAAGAAAAACTATTTCTACCCACAGGGAAGGAGCTCCAACAACCAGGGCGAACTCCATCATCCTATTCGGGGGATTCCAGGTAATAGACAAAGCCGGGAACGATATCACAGGTCAGTTTACCCCCCTGCCGAAGAAATTATTTCTGTTCATTCTTCTGCACTCCTTGCGAAACGATAAAGGGGTCTCATCCAACACCCTTTATGAAACCTTCTGGTTTGAAAAAGCAGTGGAAAGTGCCAGAAATAACAGGGCTGTGAATATCGTAAAATTGAAATCCCTGCTCGACAGTCTTGATTCTGCTGCCATCTCAAAAGCTACCGGTTACTGGAAATTCAATTTTGACCCTGCTGCGATATCTATAGACTATTTTGAATACCTGCAACTTGTCAGCCAGACAAAGGAAACAACAAGGGAGCAAGTTGTTCGTCTTCTGGCTATTATTGAAAACAATCCCTTTTTAAACAATACAAATGCTGATTGGCTCGACCCCTTCAAATCTGAAGTATCCAATGCCATCATTGACACCTTATTCAGGTATATCCATAACGCTGATGATGATCCAGAGTTTCTGCTGCACCTGACCAAATGCATTTTTCAATGTGATATCGTTAGTGAAGAAGCACTTAAGATCCAGTTGCGCTTGCTCATCAAGCAAGGCAAGCACAGCCTGGCACAGAAAGCTTACTCGATTTTTCTTAAGGAGTACGAAACGCTTTATAATGAAGCCTACGGTTTAAGCTTTAAACAGCTTATTGGCGAGGAGTAGTAACACCCTAAAAAAAGAGAGTGTACCTTTTGATACACCCTCTAAACCTGAAATACTTCAACTAACTAAATTACTACTAAAAAACTACTTGCGTTATTCTGGGTGCTAATATATAGCTGGATAAATAAAAAATTATTAATAATACCTTAATACAGTAATTAATTTCGTTTTTATTCCCAGAACACTCTTTTTTCTGGTCCCATTATGAATGTAATGGTGGCACCTGCCTCAATATCAGCGTGATTAATATATGGTTCCTCTAGCTTAACTCCATTTAGTTGAACCTCCTGTACATATGGATTGGCTTCTGATCTGTTCCTGGCGATAACACTAAAAATCTTCCCATTGGCCATATCAATTTCCACCCTGTCAAAGGAGGGGCGCCCTATAGAGTAACGAACATCACCCGGACATACAGGATAAAAGCCAATGGAATTCAGAATGTACCAGGCAGACATCTGTCCGCAATCCTCATTCCCCACAATTCCATCAGGTTTATCTGTGTAGAACTGCTCCAGGATCTCTGAGACAAGCTCCTGTGTTCTCCAGGGCTGATCCACGTAGTTATAAAGGTAGGCGATATGGTGACTGGGCTCATTTCCATGTGCATACTGTCCAATCAGGCCTGTAATATCCACACTTTTCTCTTCCCCAAGAACTTCTGAGGTAATGCTAAAGAGCGAATCAAGTTTAATGATAAATGACTCTGGCCCTCCCATCAGATCAATCAGCCCGTAAACATCATGCGGTACATACCAGGTCCATTGCCATGCATTTCCCTCAACATAGGGTGTTGCCCAATGGGCCGAGTACCTTGGATGAAAGGGCTCCAACCAGCTTCCATCCAGATTCTTACCACGCATAAAGCCAAGCTCTGGATCAAAATAGGTGGAGTAGCGCTTTGACTTTGCGAAGAACTCCTCGGCTAAATCCTCTTCACCCATTTCTTTTGCCATGCTTGCTATGGCCCAGTAGTTATAAGCGAATTCCAATGCCTTTGATACAGAAGAATGCTCCAGATCGCATGGAATGAAGCCATATTTTTCCTCAAATAACTTCGCTTCCGGCATCAGGTTCCCCCAGGCCTCCTCAGAGGGATAGTTGATCTCTTTAATGGTGTCATAAGCCACTGAATGAACGATTGCTTCAAGTGCCTTCTCCGCATCAAAGTTGCGATGGCCCTTCATATAGGCATCAACGATTACCGAAACCGCATGTGATCCGATCATGGTTCCTGTATAGTTGGAAGCCAATCCCCACATGGGTAATATTCCGCCTTCATCGTATTTCCGCAGGAGAGCCCTGATTAGCTCCTGGTTGTAATCCTGGTTCAGTATGGTAAACAAGGGATGAAGCGCACGGTGGGTATCCCACAAGGAAAATACTGTATAATTGGGGCTGCTGGAGTAATGAATCTGCTGATCCATGCCCCGGTAGGTCCCATCCACATCAGAATAGATCCCCGGGTATATGGAACTATGGTACAGGGCAGTATAAAAGGTCCTTTTCTCACTCAGGTCATTTGTCTCTATCCGTACTTTTGACAGCTCCTTCTCCCAGATCCTCTCCGCCTGGCTGCTGATGTAATCGAAATCCCATCCATTTAACTCCTGGTTCAGGTTCTTTGCCGATCCTTCATAACTAACTGCACTAAGTCCAATCTTTGCAATAACCTGCTCCCCTTCTTCCGTATGAAATTTTAATTTAAGCTTCGCATTCTTACCTGATACACTTGTACTGCCCTCCTGCAGCTCATTGTCCAGGTATAACTCGGCATCAAAGGGTTTTGAAAATTTCGCAGTAAAATAGACATAATGATTCTTCGCCCACCCGGAAGTCACTTTCAGGCCCTGGATCTCTTGCTTATTAAGTATTTTAATCTCGTGAAGAGGGTTTTCATGACCATGAATGGTATGTGTTAGATCTATCAGAATTCCAGCATTCTCTGCTTCAGGAAAAGTATAGCGGTGCATTCCCGTATGGTAAGTCGAGCTTAATTCAACTCCTACATTATAATCTGTTAGCTCAACGCTGTAGTAGCCAGGTCGGGCACTTTCCTTCTCTTTGTTAAATCTTGATCTGTATCCTGAATCGATCTGATCTTCAGAACCTGCATCCAGGGAAACTTCCCCGGTATAAGGCATAAATAAAATATCTCCATAGTCTCCAATTCCGGTTCCACTCAGATGGGTATGGCTGAAACCAAGGATGGAAGAGTCTGAGTAGTGATAACCGGCGCAGGCATCCCAGCCAAGGGTACGTGTATCAGGACTAAGTTGTACCATACCAAAGGGAAGTGTGGCACCGGGAAATGTATGTCCATGGAAATCAGTACCGATAAAAGGGTCTACATAAGCAACGAATTCTGCACGATTCCGGCTTTTTATTATGGGCCCGCCACAGGCAAAAACGATAAGCGCAAATAGCGTGATGAGGAAAAGTGGACTTTTGAATCCTATCGTTGTCATGCCTTCTAAATTCTAATTAGGCATAAAATAAGATTGGCAACTTAATTTTCGATTAACAAATGATTAATTTACCGGGAATCCAATAATTTTGTAGTTGAACTCACTAATTTACTGATAATTTCCCCCACCCATTCCCTGTATTGCTCTCCACTGGGGTGCAATCCGTCTTCGGCCACCAGTCCAGGCTCACTTAGCCCCCTCCTGGATATGGGTGTGATATCTAAGCAGGCAATGTCAAATTCAGCTGCTATCCTTTTATTAATCTCGTTATAGGCATCTATTTCTCTGCTTATGGTCTTGTCCCTTTTCCCAAAGGGTGTAAAGGCATAATCGGGAATAGAGAGTATAAACACTCGGGAGGAATCCTGGGCGACAAGCTCCAGAGCCTTATCGATGATTTGCCGCAACTCAGGTTCATAGATATTGATATCCAGGCCCTGGTACTGATTATTTACGCCAATAAGGATGGATACCAGGTTATAGCTTATATTCCTGTCAAGATCCTTATTAAAACCATTTAATAGATCTGAGGTGGTCCATCCTGTAACTGCAATGTAATCAGGATCCTTTGCTTTTATACCCTTACTCCTGAGAGCAGCTATAAACTGATATGGCCATCGCTGTTCAGGCTTCACACTCTCTCCAATGGTATAAGAGTCACCCAGTGCCAGCATTCGAACCTCCTGCGAAATTGTAATTTCCTGTGACAGAATTTGCATATTCATAGCTAAAAGAATTATATACAGAAAAAGATTTTTTAGAGCTAAACTTTTTTTAAATATTCGTCTCATGCTTAGTTGTTTTGTACATTCGTATGATATAATAATAAAAACAATCATGAAAAAAACGCTTTCTCATTCCCTAACAACCTTATTCCTTCTATTTTCACTGTTTGCAAGCTCCCATGGACAAGAGAGCTGGATCAAGCTTTTCGATGGTCAGACATTGAAGGGATGGTCCGTACACAGTGGTAATGCCACTTACAAAGTGGAGGACGGAGCCATTGTGGGACAGGCCGTGAAAAACAGTCCCAATACCTTCCTGTGCACCGACCGTGAATTTAGTGATTTTATCCTTGAATTCGAGGTTTTGGTTGATGATGAACTCAATTCCGGAGTGCAGTTCAGAAGCCATATCGCTCCTCAGGAATTGGTCTTCTGGTTCAGGAATGATAAAGGAGACTATCAGCCTACAACCATCCCTGCAGACAGGGTATACGGGTACCAGGTGGAAATCGCTGCCGGAGGTGGGTCCGGGGGGGTTTACGATGAAGCCCGAAGGGCCATGACGCCCTGGTGGCCAGAGGAGGGTTCAGAAGAAAGAAAGGCATTTAAGAGTAAGAAATGGAATATCTATCGGATTGAATGCAAAGGTGATTCAATCAGGACCATTGTGAATGGAGTGATCGTAACTGACTTCAGGGATGCTCTGTCGGGCAGAGGTATCATTGGCCTGCAGGTACATGATGTGGGTAATGATTCCACCCCCTACCAGGTACGATGGAGAAACATCAGGCTGCTGCCACTGGATTAAAATTGATCAGTTTCCCATAAACAGACTGGCTGAAGAAAATTCCGGATCGCAGGTAAGATTCACGTGCAGCTTTCGAAGTCCGGCTTCATCGCCCGGTGTGGGAATATGGGTCAGGTGGACCTCACAGTTCCGCAATTCGGCAAGTTTTTCAATAGCCAACTGAGCCGCGGGGTTGGAGATGGCAGAGATTCCGAGCATAATAAGGGTTTCTTCCACGTCGAGGCTGATCATTTTTCCAGTGAGGACTTCCTTTTTAAGAAATGTGACTTTTTCTATCATGTTTGCCGGGAGAAGGTGCATATGATCGGGCAGCTCTGCCAGGTGCTTGGCAGCATTCAGAATCAAGCTTGATGCCGAATGCAACAAGGGGGAATTCTTGCCACTTATGAGGGTGCCATCTCTCAGTTCAATGGCGGCCCCGCAAAATATTCCATTGGACCCTTTACCTGATTCTCTTGCATCCAGGGCAGCCTGTCTGGCTGGCTGAACCACCTTCCTGTCTTTTACTCTGGCATTTACCTTTTCCATAATTAACTCGGCCCTGTCAAGGGCTTCTCTGTCCACAAGCCCCATGGTATACTCCACAGCACACCGGAAATACCTGCGGATAATTTCCTGGTGGGAAGCCTCTGCGATCACCGCATCATCTACAATACCGGCACTTGCTCTGTTGACGCCCATGTCAGTGGGACTTTTGTAGATGGACTCCTCCCCTGTTATCTTTTCAAGTATTCTTCTTAGTAAAGGAAAGGCTTCAATGTCCCTGTTATAGTTAACCGTTTTCTCATTATATGCTTCCAGGTGATGATGATCAATCTGTACGATGTCCTTCAGGTCCACCGTAGCTGCCTCGTAAGCAGTATTCACATTATGCGAGAGAGGAAGGTTCCAGATGGGAAAGGTTTCGAATTTGGCATACCCGGCCTTAACTCCAAGTTTATATTCATGATACATATTGTTGAGACAGGTAGCCAGTTTTCCACTGCCCGGTCCGGGAGCAGTCACAACCACGATAGGTTTTTTTGTCTCTATGTAAGGATTGGCTCCATATCCCTGATCACTGACTATCTGGTCCACATCCATGGGATAACCCTTCGTATATCCATGTGTATATACCTTGATTCCGTTTCTCTCAAGCTTGTTTTTGAATGAGGTTGCCTGGGCTTGTTCATGGTAGCGTGTTATTACCACAGCAGTTATTTCAAGTCCCCATTCCTTAAACTCATCAATGGTTCTTAGTACATCTGAATCATAACTTATGCCAAAATCTGCCCTGATTTTCCTTTTTTCGATATCGCCTGCATGCACACAAAGAATGATATCGATTTTATCTTTTAATTCCTGAAGGAGACGCATTTTTACATTCGGATCGAAACCAGGCAGAACCCTTGAAGCATGATAATCGTACATGATTTTCCCCCCGAATTCCAGATAGAGTTTCTCGGGAAAATGATTCACACGCTCCAGGATAGAAGTGGTTTGTTCCTTAATGTAGGCTTCATTGTCGAATCCAATTTTCATTGCAGTTCCAGGTATATTGGTTAATAAGCACTTTTAATTTCCAATCTGATCTATGAAGCTTAGTTTAATGATTCCACCACATCATCCAGCAGTTTCAATGTTCCTTCCACAGGGTCACCTCCTGCTTCATATTCAGTGGAAATATACCCCTTGTAGTTTGCATCATTCAGAACCTGAACACAGCGGGCTATATCCACATCCGGATACCTTGACCACCGCTTGGCATGGCACATCGAAGTGGCCATGGGGATCAATACTTCAAGACCGTTATAGAGCATATACGCATGTTCCCAGTTGCAAAAATCGGGAGAGGCTTCGCAGAATGGACTATTTACCTCATTGAGGATGATTCTAATATTTATGGGATTTGCAGCCAATCCCCAATGGTTCTCTATGGTAAGCTTAACACCAACTTTTTCACCATAATCGGCCATTTCCTTAAAGGATTCAATGGCATTCTTCAAATAGGGTTCGATCTCCAGATTCTGAGGATATCCACCCTGAATGACAGATGCAGGTATAATCCGGGGACCACCTGTATTTACACGCATGGACTGAACACCAATGTGTTTGGAAGCATCCAACCATAGTTTTGCCACCCGAATTCCTTCCTTTCTTTTTTCTTCATCCAGGTCAGCAATATTTCGGGGTGCATTGTTTGAGATATGGACAGCCTTCAATCCACTTGTTGAGATTTTATCAGCAAGCTTATCCAGGTAGGCTTTTGCTGAAGCTGCGCCCGGATCAAAGTCCCGGAGATAGGTGCGCCCATTTCTTTCAACCTTAACAAACATCGTATCGTCGGACAGATCTCCAAAGAGTGATGACCAAAGATCCATGGCCGGAACTCCGGGATAGGTATCAAGGGTGAACTGTGGGAAATTGAGAAGCGTAATCTCTCCATATTTTTCCTTTAAAGCAGTTGTCTCCGGACGTTCAGGTCTTGAGCCATAGGGCCGTCTTATAAAAAGCTGATTGACTGCATAGCTGTTTGATGCCATTTGCTTTAAACGCTCTTCCCTGCTTCTTTGAATCACTTTTTCATCAGGAACATGTATTGCTGATGCCCGAGTGCCCATCCCGGCTACTCCTACCATTCCAATTCCGGCTGACTTTAAAAAACTTCGACGTCTGATTGCTGAGGATTGCTTGTCAGGTAAGGATTTCATCTGCTTCTGTATTTTTGTTGGTTCGCGGGATAAGGTAATGATTTTATGTCTTTTTTTACTGAACTGGATAATGAGTATAATGAGCCGGGGCAGCAATGGATGAATACCATCTCTCTGATTATGAACGATATTCTGGATTCTGTGCGGCAATTCCACAGTTTTTATTTCGTCTTTCCCTTGTTTTGTTTTTCAGATCAGGATTTTATTTTCTAATTTGACACAAACTCTTTATCTTCCTGCCCATGAAAGAGATTGTTTATCCAAAGAAATTGGACGTGCCCTGTACCCTGGGCAATATTTTTGATCTTCAGGAATATTTCTGTAGCGGAAGGCATACCCGTGCCATAGCGAGAATTGAAATGGTGAAGTGCAGAAAACTTCATTACAACTAAAATCCTGTCACTCATTAGCTTAATAACCAATAACCAATAACCCTTTTCATATCCCATGAAAAAGTCAGATAATCAGAATTCAAGAAGATCATTTCTCAGGAAAGCGGCGCTGGGTACAGCTGCCGTCACTTCAGCCCCTATGGTAATCGGTGGAAGCTATAAGCAAAGTCTGCTACTGGGCTCCAGGTCCTACGCACCGGCATCATTTGCAGCAAATGACAGCATCAACCTGGCTCTGATTGGCACAGGCATCCAGGGTATCTGGGATACCACTTCAGCCCTGAGGGTTCCAGGTGTAAAGCTGGTGGCCACCTGTGATTTATATACAGGGAGGCTAGCCCGGGCCAAAGAGCTCTGGGGCAATGATATTTTTGTAACCAGGGACTACCGTGAAATCCTGGACCGAAAAGATGTGGATGCTGTGATTATCGCTACTCCCGACCACTGGCACAAGCGGATCAGTATTGAAGCATTGAAAGCGGGAAAAGCGGTTTATTGTGAAAAACCGATGGTGCAGAATTTCGACGAAGGTCATGAACTGATCGAGGCTCATCAAAAATCCGGTAAAGTCATGCAGGTGGGTAGCCAGGGCATGTCGTCGCTGGGAAATGAAAAGGCCAAAAAGCTATATGAGGATGGAGCCATTGGTGAGATTGTGATGCTCGATATGTATAACGACCGTTACTCATCCCAGGGAGCATGGAATTACCCCATTCCTCCAGATGCCAGTCCCGATACCGTTGATTTTGACACTTTCCTGGGTGCTGCACCTAAAGTGCCCTATGAATTAAAGCGATTTTTCAGATGGAGAAACTACAAAGACTACGGAACAGGAGTTGCCGGAGATCTCTTTGTGCATGCCTTCTCCACCCTGAACTTTGTTATCAGCTCCAATGGCCCCAACCGTGCACTGGCCACTGGCGGATTGCGCTATTGGGATGATGGCCGGGATGTTCCTGATGTCAGCATCACACTTTATGATTATCCAGAAACCAAAAACCATGCGGCCTTTAATGCTTCCTTCCGCGTCAATTTCATTGCCGGCAGCGGAGAAGCAGGCGGATTTCGGCTGGTGGGAACCGAAGGTGCGATGCACGTGGGCTCACAAAGCGTCAAACTTATCCGGACCAAACTAGGAATGAAACCTAGTGAGTATGCACTGATAGCACACACCGAAGAGAATCAGAAAAAGATTGTGGCCGCTTATGACAAAAAATTCGCTGATGAAAGATCCAAGGATCTGAACATTGGTGAAACCCTCTGGGAGGCCCCGTCTGACTACAAAGGGAGTCACTATGATCACTTTAACAACTTCTTCCAGGGAATACGTGGAGAAAAGGAAATTATCGAAAACCCCACTTTTGGATTGCGGGCTGCAGGAGCAGCACTTCTGGCCAATGAAAGCTATTACAGAGGGCAACCGGTTAAATGGGATCCCGATGCAATGAAACTAATCTAAACGAACAAGATACAGATGAAACGAATACTTATTTCTCTCTGTCTCATTTTGGGGACAGCATTTATATATGCACAGGACTTACCTTTGAATGTAATTGTATTAGGAGCCCATCCAGATGATTGTGAAGGCGATGCAGGTGGTCTGGCCCTGCTTTATGCCAAACTGGGACACAATGTGAAATTTGTTTCTCTGACCAATGGGGATGCAGGGCACTATGCCAAAGGAGGAGGCGCCCTGGCTAAGATACGGATGGCTGAAGCAGAAGAGGCTGGAAAGAGGCTTGGTGTGAAGGAGTACGTGGTCATGGATAATCACGATGGCGAACTGATGCCCACTCTTGAAAACCGCCTGAAGGTGATCAGGGAGATCCGGAAATGGGACGCAGATGTTGTGATTGGCCCCCGGCCCAACGATTACCACCCGGATCACAGGTATACGGCTATATTGATGCAGGATGCTGCTTTCATGGTAGTCGTCCCCAATATAGCGCCTGATGTCCCTGCCCTGGAAAAGAACCCGGTATTTCTTTATGCAGCGGACCGCTTTCAGAAACCAAACCCATTTGAAGCAGATGTTGCCATAGATATAGATGATGTATTTGAGCAAAAGATCAATGGTATGGCTGCCCATGCTTCCCAATATTTTGAATGGCTTCCATGGCTCTCCGGGACCCTGGATCAGATCCCGGAAGATGAGGCAGGCAGGTTAAAATACCTGGCCAAACGTCGGACATTCAGGCCCGGAGCATCCACCAGAGAATCCCTGATTAAATGGTATGGGGAGAAGGGCGAAACAGTCCAACATGCCGAAGGTTTTGAGATTTGCGAATATGGCAAGCAACCCAGCGAAAAAGAGATTCGC
This sequence comes from Bacteroidota bacterium, assembly GCA_030637895.1. Taxonomy (GTDB): domain Bacteria; phylum Bacteroidota; class Bacteroidia; order Bacteroidales. The sequence continues at coordinate 31,862 of DAOWFP010000066.1, forward strand.
AGGTTGTTCCCCATGCTGCCTGAGTAAAGAGATTAATTCTTCTGGAAGAAATATTCCTGGGAGCCCTCATAAATAGTGATCCCGGTCACGGCCCGTTGTTCATCTATTGAGAATTCAAACTCGGATCCATCATCCTTGTTGAAGAATCTGGTGGCTGATTCCGGATACATCTCGAAGGGGAAGTCATTCCATATCTGCACACCCTTTAAATGGTTCTCCATTACAGTGATCTCAACAATCAAATCCTGGCCCTGATAGGTCCATTGATACTGTCCGGCAAGCCTGTTAATTTCCAGTTCCGATAAGGGAACAATGGACTTGATGCTTGGCTTATATTTTTCCCAATTATAGACCTTTGAAAAGGAACGTAGAATTTCTGACATCAGTTGGCCACCTTTGTCACCGTTGGTCATTATGGCAACTCCCTGCCCCAGTTTAGTAAAGGCATACAGACTGCACCTGAAACCTGCATTTGATCCACCATGGGTAAAAGTGATAAGCTCCCCGGAGCCCCCTACGACAGGTCCAAGTCCGTGCATATTCATCTGAGGAGTTAGCATTTCGTTTGTCATCTCCTGTGAGATAATCAGATTTGATTCTCCGGCAAAAGATTGTTGCACTTCAACAGCATACCTGAGCAGATCGCTTGGTGTGGTCCAGAGCCCGGCAGCAGCCATTTCCGGATAGGTATTCCATCTTCCCTCAATCATCTCACCGTTGGCATGATGCCCGGAAGCAGCGTTTTCCCATAAAGCTTCAACTAAGGGTTGGTGATAGCTACTTGACTTCATTCCAATCTTTGAAAGGACCGCTTCTTCCATAAGCTCCGGAAAGTCCATCCCTGTTACATCGCATAGCATATGTTGCATTATGGTATAGCCCCCACCTGAATAGCTGTATTGTACGCCCGGAATTGTATCTGGATAGATCCTGCCAGAATTGGCAGGCTCCTCTCCATTTAAGACTTGTACAGTGGATGGCACTTCATCATCGAAAGCATATCCGCCAAAGCCGTGAACTGTCAATCCGGCACTATGGGAAAGGATTCTGCGCAGGGTAACTTTCTCTTCCTGGGTAAATTTGTTCTCTTCCACCTGCCACCCCTTGAGGTAGAGATTCACATCATCGTCCAGACCGATTTTTCCCTCTTCCACCAGTGCAAGGGCAGCCAGTGCCGCCACAGGTTTGCTGATGGAGGCTGCCTGGAAGAGTGTATTCTCATCCACAAGCCGGGAGCTGTCGGCAGAGGTAAATCCATATCCCTTCGCCCAGGCTATCTTTCCCTCGTTCAAAAATGCGATACTTACCCCGGGAACCTTATAATATTCCATCCGCTCAAGGATATTGAATCCATCTCCCCCTTCGCCTTCCACAATAACTGAAGGCAGCAGATTGTTTTCAATAGTTTCTATCAATGCGATATCAGGATCAGGTTTGCTTGTACAGGAAACCAGCAGGATACACAGGCCTGCACAAAAGATGTTTAGCTGCTTCATGGAAAGTTGTTTTTGATATGAGAAAGTTAAAAAAATTCTACCTTTAAGCTGAATCCAAAACTAATCCAATGAAAAGAGCCACATTTTTGCTGACCGCTATTGCGTTTATCGTCATGACTTCCTGCTCCCAGACAAGCGAGCAGGTCCAGACAGAAACACCCCAAAGAGACTACTTCCATCTCAAGATATTTAGTTTCGAAAGCGCGGAACAGGAAGCTTCGCTGGATACATATTTCCAGAATGCACTTCTTCCGGCACTTCACAGATCAGGTATTAAAAATGTGGGTGTATTCAAACCCATAGAAGGACTCAATGAGCGCAAAGATTTTACGATGGTCTTGCTACCTTTCCAATCGCTGGAACAGTTTGAGCAACTTCCCGGACTTTTATCACAGGATGCAGAATACCAGCAATCCGCTCAGGCCTATATTGATGCACCACACGACAAAAGTCCCTATACACGCATCGAAAGTATGATCCTCCGTTCCTTCAGCGCTACTCCTGTAATGGTCCTTCCGGATTTGACCAACCCCAGAACGGAGCGGGTCTATGAATTCAGAAGCTATGAGGCAGCCACTGAAAAGCTGTATAATTTAAAGGTTGAGATGTTTAACGAAGGTGAATCGGCCCTTTTCCAGGAGCTGAAATTCAACCCGGTTTTCTTCTGCGAGGTACTCTCCAGTGCACATATGCCCCACCTGATCTATATGACCACTCATGCAGATACTACAGCCCAAAAAGCTAACTGGGATGCCTTTGTGAGCCACCCTGAGTGGGATAGAATGAAGAATCTGGATCGCTACCAGAACACCGTATCGAGTATAACGAAATACCTGCTTTATCCTACAGAGTACTCGGACTATTAGAGCTTCAGAATATCCTGCAGTTCTGTATCAGTGACCGTCAATAAGCCTGAAGAAGGCAATCTGCGGGTGAGCTCCCGCCAGTTGTTGTCACGGTCAAACACATATTCAAAAACCGGCAGGGCTTCATCCATACGACCGTTGTTAGCCAGGGCCACGGCCTTCCAGTATTTCATCTCCAGGTTGCGGGGAAACATCTTTTCAGCGGCAGCATATTCCCTGAGTGCAGCCTCCATATCCTGGTGTTCCACAGCCAGATCTCCCCGGTTCATATGATCATATGCCCGGTGGACGCGCAGAAGCCGATCCAGCTCTCCAAGTGGATCCTGATGATCATCTACCCGAAGATTAATCTTATGATCGCTCCACACCTCCTCCACCACTTCCGGGCCCACCACAATAAGGGCAGCAGATTGTTTCCCGCGGATATCCCCCCCTGCCGACTGGGCAGCCTGAAGGACCTTCAGAACTCTTTCGGCCAGTGGAAGATCCCTATGTTCCAAAAAAGCCTTGCTCATGGCCGGAACCACATCGTCATTCAGCATCATATTGGCTTGGACAGAATAATTCTCTCCTATGGCATGTGATGCCGATGAAATACAACTACTTCCTGTATAGGCTGAAACAGATCCTCCGGCATCCAGGAAAGCCACCTGCCGGTAATCCCTTCCCCTATCGGCCTTCACCAGGAGTTGCAGAGCCTCCTCGGCGCTCTTTCCCTGCGACATCAGATCCAATCCGTTGGGCCCGTAGGCCGGATTTACAAAGGACTGGGTGGCAACCACCCCAACGCCGGAACGGCCCCATGAAATAATGGTACCTACCGAAAACCAGTGACTCTGAACCCCGATGGCCATCTCACCACTTGCCGTATCCAGAGCAACAATAGAAAAGGTGTGAGCCAGGCGATCACCGGTTTCAGGATGAATTTGTGCGTGGAGCGATTGAACTGAGAAAAAAAAGAATAGACCCAGGATAATAGAGGCGAAGCGGACTGTCATTTGTTTGAAATTTTATTAAACGTCAGTCCTAAATTACATATTTAAGGTAATCAATCCTCAACGATCAGCTTCTTAATCCGCTCAATCTGCTTCTGCTTGTTTACCTCGCGCAGACTGCGTGCAGTTTTGGTGAAGTAGGTGTGAGCAGAGATAAATTTCAGCTGCAGCTTATTCCAGTCATTCAGGGTCCCGATTTTATCCTGTTCGCTCAGCTCCTTATAAAGAGTGTTGGAGACCGGGATCATATCACTTCTGCCCAGGTAATCGAGATCAGCATCACAGATAATCTCCTGGTAAATATCACTGGGTTGTGGGGGCAGTTTTGTGGCCATGATGATGTTGCAGATTTTTTCAAGCTGCTCTTCCGTGTATCCGTATGCGGGAAGTAACTTTTTTACCAGTTCGGTGCCATGAAACTCATGTTCATCATAGGAAATGGTATGCCCCACATCATGAAACAGGGCGGCAGTCTTCAGCAGCAGGATCCCTTCATCATCGAGCCCCTCGGCCCAACCAATCAGTTCCACTTCAGTAACCACATCCACTGTATGCTTCACATTGTGATAATACAGATAGCGGGGCAATTCTTTCTCAAGCCTGTCAAGTATCAGTTCCTGGATATCGGTAAATTGTATCAATTTGAATTTAGTGTTGAACATGGCATTGGGCATTACTCCCCGTTCCCGCATGGAGAACTCCGGTCTGATTCCCTGCACCACAAACATCTCCAGATCACCCTTGTATTTCACTGGCATCCTACCATAATAGTCACAAACAAAAAACTCTTTGATCAGCTCGTAAGTCATTACCGAGATCAGAATTTTCCCGCTCTCACTCACCCCCTGCATACGATGTGCAATATTGACCGTATCACCTTTAATGTCATAGCTAATCTTTCTCTTTCCAGATATAGTAGCTGTGACGGGACCGGTATGAATTCCCAGACTCAGGTTCCAGTAACGCTTGCCATCAATGCGCCTGAGCTGGTTCAGAAATATATTCATCTCCAGGGCAGCCATTATCACATCAATGGGATTCGTGATATTTTTTTCCGGAATCCCCCCGGCAGCCATATAGGTATCTCCGATTGTCTTGATCTTATGTATCTTATACTTTTTCAGAATGCGGTCAAACTCAATAAGAACTTCATCCAGCTGGTCCATCACCACCTCGGAAGAATCATTATCGGTGAGATGCTTAAATCCTGTGATATAAGCAAAGAGAACCGTAGCCATCTTATACTTCTTGATCCGCTCAACTGGTTTTGGCGCACTGCCCTCCTTTGCTTCAGCCCGGGACTCTTTCAGCTCTTGTTTAATCATATCCGCCTGCTCTGACAGCTCGGTATGCGATTTCTGCAGCTTTTCATTCTTATCATACAGCTCCTGATTCTTCCTGACCAGTTTCTGGATCCGCTTTAACAGTTCATCCTGTTTTTGTCCCATTATGTTTAATATCTTTGTAGTGTATTATAAGCAACGCCCATGAAAAACAGAGCTATTCTGACTGCATTGATTTTTATCACATTGCAGTCCCTCTACTCTCAAAAGAACGTAAAATCGTTCCTGGTGGTTTCATATAATGTGGAAAACCTTTTCGATACCATCAATTCTCCGCTATTTGATGATGACGAATTCACGCCCTCCGGGGCAAAAGCATGGACCTATGACCGGTATACCAAGAAACTAAATGACCTGGGGCGGGTGATACTCTCCATACCGGGCAGAGACCTCCCGGCTCTTATCGGACTTTCGGAGATTGAAAACCGGGGTGTACTGGAAGACCTGATCAAAGTTCGCGGTTTACGCAAAGGGGAATATGAGATTGTGCATGAGGATGACCAGGATCCCAGGGGCATAGAGTGTGCATTGCTTTACAGGCCCGATCTTTTCAAATACAAATCGCATGAATATATTCCCATAGCCGATCCGGTGGATCCTGATTATCTCTACAGGGGAATTCTGCATGTACACGGAAAGGGGCCCGATGGCTCCAGTCTGCATATTTTCGTAAATCACTGGAAATCGCGTAGCGGCGGTGAGCGGGAGACCCAGAGACAGCGGATGTTTTCGGCCATCACCCTTCGGAAGCAGATGGATCTGTTAATGAGCAGAGAATCGGACTTTAAGGTGATTGTTATGGGCGACTTTAACGATGAGCCCACCAACCGAAGCCTTACAAATGGCCTTTCGGCCCTAAACAAGCGTCGGAACATCCAGATGGGGGACTACTACAATCTCTTTTATGATCTACATAACATAGAGGCTAAGGGAACATACAACTACCAGGGAAACTGGAATATGCTGGACCAGGTAATCGTCTCCTATAACCTATTGGACCAGGAGAGGGGACTCACAACAGGCTACGAAAGCGGAGTGATATTGAAGGAAGAGTGGATGCTCTATGAGAGTGAAAAATATGGAGAGAGCCTTCCCTCGGCCACCTACGGGGGACCGGAATACTATGGCGGACCCAGCGACCATCTTCCCATATATGTAGTATTCACCTGGTAGCATGGAGTTCAAGCTCACTTCGGATTACATGCCCACAGGGGATCAGCCGGAAGCCATTCAAGAGCTGGTGGATGGATTCAATGCCGGTGAGCAGTTCCAAACTCTGCTGGGGGTCACAGGATCGGGGAAAACCTTTACTGTTGCCAATGTAATCAGGGAGCTGGATCGTCCTGTACTGGTGCTCAGTCATAACAAAACCCTGGCTGCGCAGCTGTACAGCGAATTCAAACAATTCTTTCCTGAAAACGCAGTAGAGTACTTTGTCAGCTATTACGACTACTACCAGCCCGAAGCCTATCTCCCGGTAACAGACACCTA
>DAOWFP010000094.1 GCA_030637895.1 Bacteroidota bacterium
AGTGCTGTCTGTGTATAGGCCGCTAAATAATCGGCAAACCACTGTTCCGATGGCTTCCACCTCTCATTTAAACGCAATGCTGCCCCCCCGATATCGTAGGACGAACCAGAGTTCTCAGCGACCCCCCAGGCACGTACAAAAAAGTTTGGATTGTTAAGCTCCAGCTTCCCGGAAATGATGTTAAATTCCCTGGCAGAAAATCTGTTCTGAGCGGTATACACACTTGTTCCCTGCGCATAGTTGGCCTTGGCTATTACTTTCAGCTTCTCTGTAATTAAATAGTGAACAGAACCTCCCAACCTGATGTTTTCCGTTAAATCGTCCGACAGATCATTCTCGTTCCACCCGGTACGGGTCACGTTCTGGTCAGGAAAAAAAGGTATTGAGCGATTGTATAGGTTTTCATATTCCGGAGTGCCAGGCTCAAAACCCTGTGCCTCTGCTATCCCCGCTATGACCTGGTCGGCCACCTCCTCCAGGTTAAGGGATACCAGCGACTCATCTCCATAGACATTAACACCATCGTACCCAGGATTCGTCTGGTGGTTCAGGGAAGGATCATCTAAATCGCTCCGGTCTCTGTAATCTGTGGCCTGCCAATCAGTAGCCCTTAAATAGGAGCCGACTAATTTTATGGCTAATCGATCCTTGAATACCCTGGCATACCTTAAGTCCATATTTAGCAAGGGAGTGGGATGTTCCAGGTAGTCGCTTCCCACATTCATCACCCCGCTCTGAAGTGATACCGATAAGCCCTGGTAGCGAAAGGGATCCTTGCTTTTCATCACCAGTGTGCCATTCATCCCCCCCGGGCCATATAGCACCGTGGAAGCACCGACAATCATCTCCACGCTTTCCACGTCGATCTGGGGCACTCCAAAGATATTTCCCGCAGCAAAACTCAATCCAGGTGCGATGTTTTCCATTCCATCCACAATCTGGTTCATACGAGTATTTGTATAATCGTTAAATCCACGTGTGTTGGGCAACTGAAAGGTAAGGCCATGAACATTCATATCCACCCCCTTCAATTGATAGAGACCATCGTAAAAATTGGCTGCCGGCATTTGCTCAATATCCCTCAGATTCAACCTTTCAACGCTCAGCGACGATTGTAAGATGCTTTTCTCAACCCTGCTTGCCGAGATAGTCACTTCCTGTCCCAGCAGGAAATCTTCTTTCATCTGAATGTTTATGATCTGATTGGCCTGCTCCACCTCAATGGTCTGCGTTTCATATCCCACGAAGGAAAATTGCAGGGTAAAGGGGGGCGAAATCCCGGTCTTTAACTTGAAATTTCCCTGCTTGTCACTGGTAGTTCCCTGCACATTTCCAACTACAGCCACATGTACTATAGGCAGTGGAAGTCCGTTTTTAGCTTCGGTTACCCTGCCACTGACCTCGAAGGATTGCGCAGATGATGCAATGCATGCCAGTGAAAGAATCAGGATAAGAATATGTCTGAGCGGGATACCCATATTACAGTCTGTATTAATAAAGCAATTACCAGGTATGGTAGTAAAAGTATTATGCTGTCCTACTGTTGGGTGTATATATCTGATCTTAAATAAGAACGAATCTGCCCTAAAGGTATCAGATATGAACAATATAAACCAATAATAATTGAACATTTAGAGCGTTCATTGTTTATATAGATGTAACCGCTAAACAACAAATTATGAAAAACTCAAGACTTATTTTTCTTGCATTTTTGTCCTTGTCCCTTGTTTTTCTTTCTGGTTGTGACGATGATCCGGAAGAGGAAGTTTCGCCCTACATTGGTGACTATGTTATCACCAAAGCTACTCTATCGGTGACTCTTGTCTTACAGACTAATGAGATAGGCCCCATGGAAGTTCCGGCCGGTACGGATATCACCACGATGATTCAAACAGCCTTATTGGGTGCTATTCAATGTGAACCCGCAAATTCACTCATTGAATTACGTGAAGATTTTTCCCTTTATTTAAGCTGCTCAAGCTCTGGTGAGGAACTTGACGCAGGTACCTGGGAAGAGCAGAGCGAAACAGTAATCGTACTCAGTATGAACAGTACGGCCATTCCCAGTTCGCCAACCGGCATAGTGCTCACCATAACTGACGTTTCCCTGGTGAGCAATGTATTGACCGGTACAACTACTGTTCCGATTTCGGAAGAGATGCTGGCCGGTGTTGTAGCAGCTTTGAGTGGCGGGCAACTGACACTTGATATGGAAGCCACACCTCCAGCAGTTCCTATTACCTTTACAATCGAGCTGGCAAAGCAGTAAATTCTGAAAATCTAAAAATTCCAAAGACAGGCAGCTCTTAATGTTGCCTGTCTTTTTTTTGCTTAATACCTTTCCCACTTCTGCGCTAAGCTACTGGAATTCAATATGATTTTTTCGTACATTTCCTTGTTCTATGAACTGTCAACCATTTAAACAAGGAGGTAACTATGACTGAAAACAAGAATCTTTCCCTTTTAAAGTTTGCCCTGGGATTCTTTGCCATTACAACAATAGTCTATGGCATAGGCCTGGTGTTTTTTACTGAACAACTAATTGAAATGTCAGGAACCGCTTTATTCGAACCAAACTGGGTTCGTTGGGCAGGAGCTGCTCTTGCCGGCCTGGGAATCGGAGCTGTTCTGGCCCTCCGTAATCCTGGCAATCAGGATGGTTTTGTAATTGCTATTGGCCTGCAAACTCTTTTTACCGGACTGGTACTTCTATACCAGCTACTTTTTGCATGGAACCCGGAATATGTGGTCTCATTCACAGCTGTACCGTGCGCTATAAACCTTGTTGGATCGGCCCTCCTATGGTTGGGCAGAGCAAAAGCCAGGTAACCTCGAGAATTAGGCCTGGCAGCCATTAGCCTATGTTCCCTATTTTAGGCCCCGGCAACATACCGGGGCCTTTTTTTTACTCTATTTTACTGCTTTCTGACCCTGATGGGATAGGGTGGCCGTACAGGCTCTTTGGGTGGATTCTGCTTTAGTTGCTCCAGCACCACCTCGATGGCTTTCTCCAGCTGGGGATCGCGACCCTGGATTACATCGGCAGGTGTCTGTTCCACATCGATATCGGGCGCCACACCCACGTTTTCCACGATAAAGCCATCCTCGGTCCATATGGCCAGATTGGGTGCTGTTACACCTCCACCATCCATCAGTTCGGGGAATCCAAGTGTCCCAACCAGTCCGCCCCAGGTGGTCTTACCCACCATGGTTCCAACGTTGAACTTACGGAACATATAGGGCAACATATCGCCTCCTGAGCCTGCATTCTCATCGATGATCATCACCTTGGGTCCCTGGATGGATGCGCTGGGCGTTTTTAAATCGCTGCCATAACGCATGTTCCAGTGCGACTGGTAGGGCCGCATCAGGATATCAATGTAGTAATCGGCCAGGTTTCCTCCGCCGTTATACCGTTCATCTACAATGATCGCCTTCTTGTTGGCCTGTGGAAAGAAGTAGCGTTTGAAGTATTCGTGTCCCGCTCCCGCCGTATTGGGTACATAGACATAGGCCACCTGTCCGTTGGTGGCTTCGTGCACCTTCTTCAGGTTGCCCTCTACCCAGTCACGGTTCCTCAATGAATACTCGCTCTCGATGGGAACCACCTGGATCTCCCTGGATCCGGTGCCATCGGGATTGGGTCCTACGGTAAGGTAGACAATCTTACCTGCAGTATTTTCGAAGGGCTGGTATAGATTCGTTTCGCTTGTGAGCTGCTGACCATTTACCTTCAGCAGGTATTCGCCTGTTTTTACATTAAGACCCGGTTCGGTAAGCGGCGAACGCAGTTTCGGGTTCCAGTTCAGGCCCTCAAAAACCTTGGTGATCCGGTAGCGGTGATTCTCCACGGCAAAGTCTGCTCCCAGCAGTCCGCCTTTCACCTGTTTGGTTTCACCCAGCCGCTCGCCTCCCCCCAGGCGGTGATGACCCACCCCCAGTTCGCTGCACATCCACATCATCACTTTGTTCAGGTCAGCCCTGCACGACAGGTGGGAAAGGAAAGGTTCATACTTCGTTTTCATTTTGGGCCAGTCGGCGCCATGCATTCCGGGATCGTAAAAATAATCGCGGTTAATGCGCCACGCCTCGTCAAATATCTGGGGCCATTCGGCAAGGGGATCGATCTTCACCTCCATGCTTCCTGTATTCAGATTCCCCTTTTCGGGATCGGGTTTGGCACCGGCATCGGCAATGCCCCATTTTGGCCCCTTGCGATAAAGCATCTTCTTTCCATCAGCACTGAGTAGGTAGAAATCGATCTCGGCCACCTCTTTGTCTTTCCGCTCCTCCAGGTCATACATATGCATCTTCCGTTTCCCTTCACTGCGCTTCAGGTAGATTAACTGGTTCTCCTTGGACGCTCCAAGCATTGAAAGATCGCCCGCATCCACCGGGATATCCAGTATCCTGTTCTGAATTCCCTCCAGGTCGATTTTTACAAGTTCCACCTTGTCACTGGAATTCTCGCTATTGGAGTCCTCTCCGGCATCCTTCTTTTTCTTCTTTGCCTTCTTCACATCTGCATCCTCCTCCTTTTCCCCGTTCTCCTTGTCCTCCTTCTTCTTGTCTCCCTCCTCCTCATCGCTCTCTTTAGCGAAGGGTGAAAGAGTCTCGTTCTGCAGGGTCGCCAGGTAGATATTGCGGGTCATTCGCATATCGGCATTGGACTGATCGAACCAGTTAACCACCGGTCCCGCATCGGTCGATGCAAAGAAATAGAGGTACTTGCCTCCCCGGTCGAAAACCGGTTCGGCGGCATCGCTTATGCCATCAGAAACAGCGAAAGATTTTTGCTGCTCCACGGAGTAGAGGAAGACCTGCTGGAAGTTGGTTCCGGTCAGTTTGGTATAGGCGATCCACCGGGAATCGTTCGACCAGTCACCATGGGCCGTTCTGAAAACTCCAGGCCGGTAGAGCTCATCCGAACTAATCTTGCTGATGGCTCCGGATGAAATATCTAGCAGGTAGAAATTCCTGCCATTATCCACATAGCTTATCTTCTTGCTATCGGGCGACCAACGGATATCACTGTAGAAACCTGTCCCCTTCAAAGGAAGGGTCCTGGCCCCACCCCTGCCATCCTGCTGTAGAATATGGAGCATATACTCGCCAGAAGCATCTGAAAAACAGGCCACCTGTTTTCCATCGGGCGACCAGGCCGGGTACTTTTCGTGGGCAGCAGTAGTCATGGTCAGGTTTCGCGCATCGCCCTTATCGGCTGGCACCGTGATAATCTCGCCCCTGAAATCGAATACTGCACGTGCCCCGGAGGGTGAAACGTGGACCGACCGAATGTAGTTGTCACCTTTTACAAAGCGCGAACGAAGTTCAAGCAGGTCAGCAGCGATCCCAATGGTCAGTTTCTCGGAGGTGGCGCTCTCCGTATCGAAGGTGTGCAGGTAGCCCTCGAATTCGTAGATAATCTGCTTGTCATGGTGTGAAGCACTGATAATGGGAAAGTAAGCATAAAATGTCAACTGTTTGACCTCTTCTGTACCGGTGTGATAGGTGAAGAGATTAAACTCACCGTTCCGGTCGCTGAGGAAATAGATCAGATCGCCGATCCACATTGGA
>DAOWFP010000033.1 GCA_030637895.1 Bacteroidota bacterium
CTTCATCATGTTCTTGAAGAAATACCAGGCAAAAACCAGTGCCACAACTGCAGCCGCAGGGAGTAACCAGAATAATGTGAAAATATTACTCATAACTCTTATATTTAAGTGTTTAGTTTTAAAGAAAAAGCAAAGGTATGGAAAATGATTTTAGAATGATGTTAAATTAATTCCATGAGCAATAAATTGACAATGGCAGGAATTGATCTTATATTTATATGTTCATGCATTCGTCAGCAAATGAAGAGAACCGCGACTATTCTGGCCACATTGATAATTGGGATCATTAGCTCTGTACAACTTTCTGCCCAGTGTGATCCCGATACGGTAAACTGCAAAGATGTTGGGGATCCCGGACAAATCTGCCCATCTATCCTGCCAAAAGCTGGCTTAAATGTTCTCTACGATGAAGTGGTAACCATCCTTCCCCCAGGAAGTTATCCCTTCTACGGCAATGAATTGAGCATTTTCTACATAGAAATCGATTCCGTAAAAAACCTACCTCCCGGAATTGATTACTTTCCCAATGCTGACACACTTTTTCCCGATACGGCCTACTGCATTCAGCTTACTGGAACTCCCACACAGATAGGAGAGTTTGCCTTGGCCATTTACATTACCGCCACCGTTGATTTCGGTGGTCCTCTCGAATACCAAGTTGTGGATGATTCCTCACTGGTTATTACGGTGGTGGAAGCATTGGGGATCGACCCAGACCCGATAACAGAATTCAGGGTATTCCAGAATGTTCCAAATCCATTTTCGTTTAGAACCAGCCTGGCTTACTATACCCCAAAACAGGAAAGGATTGAATTAAGCATATACAACATTCTTGGTGTCCTGGTGCACCAGGAATCTGAATCGGCGGCTCCAGGTAAGCACAACTTCAATTTCGATGGAAGTGAATTGCAACCCGGCACCTATCTCTACAGGGTCGAGACCAGTGAAGACTACTTCACGGGAAAGTTTATGAAATCCCGATAGCTAAGTTGCGAATCAGAAGTTAAGACGCAACTGCAGGGTAATGTTGCGTGGGCGACCAATATCTCCCGGCCGTCCAAGGTACTCCACATTGAAAGCATTATTGAGAATGCATGTAATACGGATCATTTCGGTAATATTCCACCCCAATCTTAGATCAAGCAATGAATAAGCCGACTCATTCTCCTCCCAGTAATCAGGGAATCCGGGCAGGAGCATATTCCCTATGAGAGGATCAAGAAATACCTCATCCACATTGATCATCGTGGAATTATACTGAAAGTTTATCCCAGCAAAAATCTTCCAGACACCTGCTTCCAGGTCCAGCTTAAGCAGATGCCGGCGCCTGTAATTCAGGATATGTCCATCCTCCTCCGCAATAGCTACAGAGTCCATAAATGAAGGATCCACAGGGTTCATATAGGTATATCCCCCGGAAAAACGGAGATCTGCAGGCCCAGCCTGTCCTTCTAATGACAGGCCGAAATCGATCCCGCTGATCCGGGCCGAAGCAATGTTCTGCGCTTTGAATCCCACATCATCAAAGGTGGGAACATCATCCGGGTTAGGCGGATAAACACCAAAAGCAAACTCAATCATATTGTAATATTCCGTCCAGAACAGGGCCAGGTCGGCAAATCCAAGCCAGGATCCAAACGCTATGCCCTGTTTTACACCCAGTTCGGCAGACCAGCCCCGCTCCGGGTCCAGTTCGGGATTTGGAAAGATCTTCAAACCGCCGATATCAGTATCCGTAAACTTTTCTGCTACGGAAGGGAAACGATATCCCTGCCCAAAGGAGCTCCTCAAAAAGGTATTCTCCCCGGCCTGGTAATTCATGCCCACCCTTAGCACAGGCAGAGAGTAGTAGAAATCACCATCCAATGCATTTAGCTCCCACCGAAGACCCGAAGAGAGCTGCATCCTGCTAAATAGCTTTGCATCCAGCTGGGAATATACGGCTGCATTTGATCCCACATGATCATCAAAAAGATTGGCGATCACCTTAGACCTGGAGAAGGAGAGCCCGCTGGTCCACCGGGTTTGCGAACGAAATCTTTTGAGGTAGCGGTACTCGGCATACCAGAGCTTTGAAGCACTGTTCCGGTCGGCATTTGTAGTGGAGTTATCCACACTGTACAACCTGGTTTTTAAAGAGTGCTTGTTCCCTTCACTGGTGGAATATTCCAAATAGGGATCGATGTTGTACCTGTTACCTGTCAGGGGCGTCAGTGAAGCTGGAGGCTGCCGGTATGCTCCTGAATCCGCATCTACCCACAGCAGAAAGTATGATTGGTCAACATACATGGCACTTATGGCAAGTCCAGCGGCCAATCCCTGTACCTTTTTAAACCGGTATCTGAGTCCAAGGTTACCCCGAATCCTGTTCTCGTAGTCTCCCTCCCTGTAACCTTCATCTTTGTAATAATTACCTCCAAGCGAGAGATCCAGGTTACCAATCTTTCGAAGGTGACTGAAAGATGCACCGGCAAACAGCGGTTGGCTGTCCCACCAGATCAGTTCCTTGCGATCCGGGTTCATAGTGGCACCCCCAAACAGGGTAAGTTCTGTGCTTGGTTCATTCCCAGGGAATCTTGTGCGGAGGTTGATCACCCCGTTCAATGCCGAAGAGCCATACAAGACCGAGGAGGCCCCTTTGATCACCTCCACCTGGTTCAGATTCTCCACGGGTAAATAGTTCCATTTGACATCTCCGGCATCTGCTGAAATCATAGGCAAATCATCCACCAGCATAAGCACCCTGCTGCCAGCTCCATAAGAAAAACCGCTTCCTCCCCTGATACTGGGTTGTCCATCCAGGATACTGATGCCGGGAGTTTTCTCCAGGATCATATCAAGCGATACAATATTTTGATTGACCAACTGGTGAGGCTTAATCACCTCCATGGAAACGGTGACCTCGGAAAGTTTCTGTTCATATTTCCCTGCACTCACAACCACTTCTTCAAGCATCTTGCTGCTTGTTGTCATCTCAATTTCCAGTCGAAGGGTTTCACCTTCCCTTATGATGATCTCTTTTTGCTGATCTGAATACCCAACATAGGAAAATTCGATGAGATGTTGACCCACATCCAGGGTCAGTGAGAACGCTCCATTGAGATCGGTAGCTGTTCCCGTCTGCCTTCCTGCTCTGATATTTACAGCTATCAAAGGTTCTCTGGAACCGGCATCTATAATAGTGCCGGAAACAGAACCTGAGGCCTGACCCGTTACAACTTGTCCCGGGATAAACAGCCAAACTGTCCACAAGCAGATAATTAGTATGTTGCGCAAATGCAAGATTCGTTCAAATTCTTATATTTACTCCTCTAATTTACCCTTTTTAAACTAAACTAAGACCATTATGCTCCTTCATCAACAGTTCGTCAGGACGGCGAAAAAGAACAGTAAGAAATTGGCCATCAAGGATAAGACCACCAAAAGTGATGTCCCCTATGGAAGAGCTCTCATCGGGGCTCTGATTCTTGCTAAAAAATTCAACAAATATGATAAGGGATATATCGGAATCATGATTCCCACATCGGCAGGATGTGCTCTGGCCACTGTTGGAGCTCTTATGAGCGGTAGGGTCCCTGTCATGATCAATTATTCCACCGGCGCTGAAAAAAATGCAAAGTATGCCCAGGAAAAGTGCAATTTCAAAACCATCATTGCCTCCAAAGCCCTGCTGGATAAAATCGGATGTCCGGTCATGGATGGAATGGTTCTGATTGAAGATATTATGAAGGGTGTCACCACTGGAGATAAACTTAAAGCGGCCTTAAAAACCAAACTACCAACCGGGATGATTCTCAACAGCATCCACAAGGGAGATGAAAATGATAATGCCGCCATCCTCTTTACCAGTGGCAGCGAAAAGGATCCAAAAGTGGTTCAGCTTACCCACAAGAACATTTCATCCAATATATTAAGTTTCTGCGACTACGTTCACATTCAATCAACTGATATCTTGCTGGCCAACCTTGTATTTTTCCATATTTTCGGATTAACAGTAAACCTCTGGGTCTCATTCGTAAAGGGATTGACCATGGTTACCTATGCTAATCCCACCGACTTCCAAACCATCAGCAACATAGCACGTGAAGAGGGCCCAACCATCATGGTGGGTACTCCCAGTTTCTTCTGGGGATACCTGCAGAAGTCTGAACCGGGTGACTTTAAAAGCCTGCGCCTTATGGTTGCTGGGGCCGACAAATGTCCGGATGCACTGCGCGACGGATATAAAAAGAAACATGGAGTCACATTGCTGGAGGGTTATGGCGCCACCGAAACATCTCCGGTAGTCTCGGTAAACTCCCTTGAATTTAACAGGCCCGGTAGTACCGGAAAGGTGATTCCAAATGTAAGCGTAAAAATAGAGCACCTTGAAACCGGTGTAGAGTGCAAAACTGGTGAAGTAGGCAAAATCCTGGTCAAAGGGGACCTGATTATGAAAGGTTATCTGGGTCAACCTGAATTAACTGCAGAATCCATTGTAGATGGCTGGTATAACACTGGCGACATGGGTTACCTGGATGTGGATGGCTACCTGTGGCACTCGGGCCGTTTCAAGCGCTTCGTAAAAATAGGTGGTGAGATGGTATCCCTGGTGAAGGTGGAAAATGTGATGGAGCAGCACCTGCCCGAAGGTGTCAAATGCTGCATCGTGGAGATCCCCGACGAAATCAAGGGGGCCATCATTGTAGCTGCAGTAACCAAAGAGATTAATAAGGTGGCCATCCTTCGTAAGATGGGCCAGGAGCTTCCCAATATAGCCCTCCCCCGTCAGTTCTTTGTCATTGAGGAATTGCCCATGATGGGTACTGGGAAGATCGATTTCCGCTCCGTGACTAATCTGGTAAATGAAATGGCCGACAATCCTGATGCCAATTAGTTCTGAAAATCTTCGGTTCGGTATTGCCATTTTATGGTGCGTTGTGGGATTTGGTAGCTACTATTTTCTCTCGCACAGTATCACCTTTAAAAGAAGGTTCGGAGCCCCTTGCAGAATTCTTGACAGGCAAGGAAACCATGTACTGCTTCAACGGATATTGGGATTTCTGTTCCTGGGAGTATTTTCAGTCCTGATCATTCTCTTCCTGCCCGAACTTAGCTTGAAAGAATACGGACTGTCTTTCACCTTCCACGCAGCTCCCCCTGCCTGGACCTGGCTGCTTATCCCTCTGATCCTCATCATGGGCTATTTTGCTGCCCGGAAACCTGGAAACCTTGAAAATTATCCACAAATCAGGGCGAAGATCTGGACCCCGGGTATGATTGCCTTGAGTAGCAGTAGCTGGGTGTTGTTCCTTGTTGGATATGAGTTTCTGTTCCGGGGATTTGTTCTGCATGCTTCATTGGATATAATGGATCCAGTGCCGGCCATTGCATTGAACAGTGCCCTGTATGCCTTCGCCCATTTCTATAAAGGTCCGGGCGAAATCTTCGGGGCCATCCCGGTGGGAATTCTGGTCTGTTATATAACCCTGAGCACAGGAAATATCTGGGGTGCCGTGATTTTACACTCAATAATGGCACTCAGCAATGAATGGTTCGCTTTGAGAGCCCATCCAGAAATGCTTATTAAAAAAGTCCGCTAAAATGAAAGTATTTGTCTCAGGGGCAACGGGCTTTATCGGGATACAACTGGTAAAAAGGCTGGTAAAGGAAGGCCACGAGGTGCATGCCCTCTTTCGTTCCGAATCCAAAGCAAACTTGATTCGCCATCCCGGGGTAAAGCTCTGTAAGGGTGATATTCTGGACCATGAATCCTTGGATCATGCCATGGCCGGTTGTGAGGAAGCCTACCATACAGCTGCTTTTGCAGGGGTGTGGTCAAAGGACCCCGAATTGGTCTTCCGGCTCAATGTAGATGGGGCCATAAATGTGATTGAAGCAGCAGGCAGGCAGGGAGTCCGAAGGGTGGTGCTTACCTCCACTGCCGGGATTCTGGGACCCTCCGCTCACGAGGCTGTTCACGAATTATCTCCAGATCCTGAGTCCTTTTTCACCGATTATGAAGCCTCCAAGTTCCAGCTGGAAAAAAAATTACTGGGACGCACCGACACTGATCCGGAAGTAGTTATTGTCAACCCCACCCGGGTTTATGGACCGGGATACCTGAGTGAATCCAACGGAGTCACCAAAATGATCAAGCAATATGTGGAGGGCAAGTGGAGGCTAATTCCGGGCAAGGGAAAGAGCTCGGGGAACTATGTCTTCGTGGAAGATGTGGTAAAAGGGCACCTCCTGGCCATGCATAAGGGGAGGCCGGGAGAACGCTATGTGCTGGGAGGCGAAAACATCTCCTACAATCAGTTATTTGAGTTTGTCCGTGAAGCTAGTGGGGTACGGAAAAAACTCTTTAAGATCCCACTTTGGATCATGCTTGCTGCTGCCGGAATAATGAAAGGCATCTCAAAGATCTCGGGTTGCCCACCCTTGATTGTCCCCAACCTGGTACGCAAAATCAATCACAACTGGATCGTCTCCTCCGAAAAGGCGATTCGGGAACTTGGTTATCAACCTATCAATGCTCTTACGGGCATTCAACTTACAGTTAAATGGATCCTAAATTCCAAACCATGAAAAAAAGTCCGATCATCACCACCGGAATCCTGTTTCTTCTGCTTCTCGCATCCTGTACTGCACAGGAATATCCCACCACAGGTTCTATTGAACGGCTCAGTCCGGAACTGGACCGGATCATTGCTCCCGGCAAACTGCCCGAAATACTGGCCGAGGGTTTTGAGTGGTCGGAAGGCCCTCTCTGGCTGCCTGACCTGGAGAAAGTGATCTTCTCTGATATCCCAAATAACTCCATTTTTGAATGGTCAGAGAATGAAGGATTAAAACTCTATTTGAAGCCTGCAGGATATACTGATACCATTGCCCGTGGAGGGGAAACCGGTTCCAATGGTTTGCTGCTCGACGGGGAGGGCAAACTGGTACTCTGCCAGCATGGTGACCGCCGCATGGCCAGTATGAAAGCGCCGCTTGATGCTCCTGAAGCAAGCTTTGAAACCATAGCCGGTACATGGGACGGAAAGCGGTTTAATTCACCCAACGATGCTGTATTCAGCAGCAGTGGGGACCTTTATATCACCGATCCGGCCTATGGCATGGAACTCAGGTATGAAGATCCCCGGCGCGATATGGATTTTACAGGTGTCTTCCGGATCACTCCGACAGGTGAGGTCAGTCTGCTGACCGACAAGCTTACTGCTCCCAATGGCATCGGGTTCTCTCCAGATGAAAGTATCTTATATGTTGCCAACTCAGGAGGTAGCTCCGGATCTATCTGGATGGAATATGAACTGGCGGAAGATGGATCGCTTCAGAATGAGAAACTATTCTACGATGCACGTCCTGCCTCTGACAGTCTCCGGGGAGGGCCGGACGGACTGGTGGTGCGAAACGACGGAATCATCTTTGCCACAGGTCCCGGTGGAGTCTGGGTGCTGACACCCGAAGGAGAACACCTGGGTATCATCAGAACTGGCCAGGCCACATCCAATTGCACCCTTGATGCAAAGAACCGGTATCTTTATATGACTGCCGATATGTACCTTATGCGTATCAGGCTGCGTTAAACAGTTCGCTTAAATTTTGGGAAGGGTCCATGGCTCCCGGTATGTTGGTGCCAGGTAGCTGTCCGCCTCAGCATCATTGATAAACTTGCTGTTATCAGCATCCCAGTATAACCTTCTACCAGTCTTATAAGCTACATTTCCCAGGTGACAGGTCCGGGCCACTCCTGCGGCAATCTCAATGGGGCAATTCAGCTGTGCGCCGTTCTTGATGCCATCAATAAAATTGACCATGTGGTTGTGCAAACCCTTTCCATCCCCTTTGATCAGGTCGACCCTGTCAAGGGTGGGATTCCCTCCTTTGGGTTCTGGGATCACCTCCCAGCCTCCACGATCCACCACCAGGGTACCATCGTTACCCACAAAACCAACCCCGTGAGAACGCCCGTAGTAGCCCCCGTCAATGCCAATCCCATGGTCCCATAGCATGGTGAAATCATCAAACTCATAGATGGCCTGCTGGGTATCGGGAGTTTCGCATGCATCGTCGGGATAGGCAAATTTACCACCCATGGACATCACTGATTTGGGTGCATACTGGTTCATTCCAAACAGGGCATAATCCACAATGTGAACCCCCCAGTCGGTCATCATTCCCCCGGCATAATCCCAGAACCAGCGGAAGGTAAAATGGAACCTGTTTTTATTAAATGGTCTTTTTGTAGCCGGTCCCAGCCAGAAATCATAATCCACTCCTTCCGGAACGGGAGCATCGGCCACCATTGGCACCGATTTCATCCAGCCCTGGTAGGACCAGGCTCTCACGGTCCTGATTTTCCCCAGCTGACCGGAGTGAACATACTTAATGGCATCTTGCCAGTGAGTGTCACTGCGCTGCCATTGTCCGATCTGCACCACATTTCCATACTTTTTAACCGCCCGTTCCATGATGTTGCACTCTTCAATGGTATTGGCCAGTGGCTTTTCACAATAGATGTTATAACCTTCCTGTGCGGCATAGACAAAGGGTATGGTGTGCCAGTGATCGGGAGTTCCGATAATGATCACATCCAGTCCCTGATGCTCCAGTAAATGACGGAAATCCTTATATCCTTTGGGTGCATTCCCCTGAATCTTCTCCACATCCTTGATCCGTTTTGCAAGTACATTACTGTCCACATCACAAAGTGCTGCACACTCAGTATTGGGCAGATTCAGGAAAGCTCTCAAATCGGAGAAGCCCATCCCATTGACCCCGATCACCCCGCAGACCAGTTTTTCATTGGCTCCGAGTATTCCTCCCTTCAGGGTGGAAAAAGGGGATGTCATTCCAATCACAGCAGTTGCTGCTGCAGACTTCTTGATAAATTCTCTTCTGTTGGTAGGCATATGGAAAATGTTAGAAAGTTAGAATGTTAGATTCGTTAGATCGGAATCTAAATATACACACTTAGCGCTTAAGTGGTGCAAAAAGTGAGTTCCCATCGTTAAATCTTCGATCGACCAGCAAATCCACCACCTGCACTCCATTCATCATGGTCCCATATAAGCCATGGGAAAATTTGGGCTGATACAGATTCTTCACAGGCGTAATCATAGGCAGTCGTTTGGGTCCAAACTGGGTAACCAGGGAAGCCATATCATACAGACTACCACTTGGTGATCCGGAATACCTGGCATAGGTGGCAGGGGTGGCAATATCCTTCACCACAATATGTTTGCTCAGATTGGGAATAAAGTACTTCTCTGCGATGCCGATAAAAAAGTCAGCCCACTTCTCTTTCTCCACCTGATACTTCTTGTAATCACTTTCCCTCCACTCCTTCCACTGGCTAAGTGCAAAGGGAGTACACCGGAGGGTGATGGTATTTTTCGCTCCGGTGGTCAGCGATGGACATATGACCGCCATATGAAAACAGTCGTCCGAAAATGCATGGTCACCATCCAGGTAGCCTTTAAATAGTCTATCGGCCGTCCCCAGTCCGGTCGACACCACATTGTAGGGATAATCCAGATCCAGGGAACTTATATCAATTTTGTCGTCCAATCCCAGGGCCACATTGATGGAGGAGACCGACATGATGGTGTTTTTCAGTTTCTCCACATAGGCAGCCGGCAGGTACTCATCTCCTACAAGAGTTCGCATGGCAAGCATTGGGTCCACCGTCGTAATAATGGTTCCCGCCAGAATTACATCCTCCTTACCTTTAATCTTTATTCCCCTTGCTTCACCGTTCTCCACAAGGATTTTTTCCACCTCGGCTTCAAAGCAAATCTCACCGCCACGTTCCTGGAACAGTTGTGCCATCTTTGCCGGAAACTCATCAAAATACCCATAGGGCCTGAAACAGCGGGTCATGGAGGAAAGCATGGCCCCGGTGGCCATGATGGCCGAAGCCCGGTTGGAAGGCACCCCGGAAAAGGAGGTAAAGGTCTCCATCACCTCTCTCAGCTTTGGATTGGTAATTTCGAATTTATCCAGTAATCCGGAATAGGTTCGGTTCAGGTTGGCCACCACTTTGGGGGCCTGGAAAGGGATCTTCAGTTTATCTTTCAGGGTGGCATTGGCCTTCAGTTTGCGCACCTGTTTGAACATATCTACCGAATAGTCCATGAGTGACCTGATCTTATCAGCATCATCGGGAAATTTATCCACGAGATAGACCTTAAAATTTTCTGCTCCCGCCGGTATCTTATATTCCTCCACCTGGTCGCCCTCCACCACCAGGCGACGCATGAAATTCCCTTCATATTGTTTCAGGTCCAGATCAATTTCCAGGTACTCCAGTATATCGATGATATCCGGGAAGAGCTGGGTTGTTTCAAACACATAGCCATCGCGTTCATAGGCGGTGCTGTATCCACCCGGGTAACTGTTTTTCTCAACAATCAATGTCCGTTTGTCCTCTGTGTTCTTCTGCCACATCAATCCGGAAGAGAGACCACTGAGGCCCGATCCTATAATCACAAGATCATATTCCATGGCACCGGAATAATTATTCTTAATTCCATCTCGCTTCAATTGAATGCTTTTTGTCATGATAATGAGCTTGAAAATTACATCCCTAATTTAGGGTCAAGAATTTAACCATGTGAGCAAAAAGGGCAACTCAGGGAAAGTTTGAGGCAACTTCCAATACTTTTTTCCTGATCTCCTGTGCTGTAGGATTCAGCTCCTTACTGGTAAACTGCCCCTTTTTAATATCGATTCGGTCAAATACCATATCATAAAGACTAAATATTATATGCAGACTCAGAAGGTAGCGGTCGCTTAGCTTCGTGGACAGGTTCTGCAGCTCCTGAAGCGTCTGGTCCCTGTAGCTCCTGGCCTGTTCATGATACTCCCTGATAACTAAGCGGAACGACTCAGTGACGGGAGCTCCATTTGCTATCTCCTTTAAATCGGTGGGAAGGAGATTATTGCGCATCAGTATATCATTGGCAAAATAATTCAGGTTATTTAACTGATCCTCCTGAAAATCCCGAATAATATGTACCAGGTAACTGAAGATGGCACAAGGCCTTGCTACTTTCACAATATCATAGTCCGGGGACCTGTATTCACTATTCTCCTCTGAGAGACAACATAAATGCACGAATATTGATGCAGGAGCCACCGAGGCTCCTTCTGAATAATCCATGAAATCTTCCAGGGTGGAAAAGCCATTATGGTTAATATCATACAGCATGGCCTTTGCAAAATTGTGAAAGAGCTGCAATGGGATATTAAATGTGGCTATGGTGTGGATCAACTCCTGGTAGAAAGGATCATTTTCAGTTGTTGTTTCAAGGCAGTCTATCCAGCTTTTCACTTTTTCGCTCAACTCCTCCTGTTCCAAACAGCTGATCTCATCGCCTAGTGCTTTGCGGTCGTCGATAAGATCATCAATCATACGCATGAATTTATAGCACACCTTTGCAGCATGGTACCTCTTCTTGTCCCAAAAGCTGGCCGCAACAAGAATGTTGGGATGCTTTTGAATATTTTCAAAATCGATACTGCTTATTATCCGGTCTATCTCTCTAAGCATGACACTCTTTAAGAATTTCTGTTTGTTCTTTCAATGCGTTCTGTAACCAGCTTTGCCGACAGCAGTGATAGCGGCATACCACTGCCGGGCTGCGTACTACCTCCTGCAAAATACAAATTCCTGTACCTTTTATGGTGGTTGCCAGGACGTAAAAATCCCATTTGCATTAAATTATGAGCCAAACTGCCAAAAGTACCTCCCCTGGTGAGGTTAAATGTCGATTCCCAATTGTTTGGTGTAAAACATATTTCAAATTTTATATGTTTCTCAAATTCCTGCAATCCCTCCTCCTCAAATCGTTTCAAGACAGCATTTCGAGCAGTCTTCTTTAATGCCTCCCAGTCATATTCATTTTTATTATCAATATTCCCGGTATGTACAATGGCGGTGATTGAATCCTGTTTCCCGGGTGCTGCAGATTTATCGGACCGAACCGGTGAATGAACATAGATGGAAGGTTCTTCTGCAAATGAATTATCCCTGAAAATAGCATCGCAGCTCTCCTTATGCTTATCCGAAACAAATACGTTGTGTTGACTCAGCTGTGGATATAACTTATCTATCCCCCAGTGAAAAACCACTGCTGAACAGGAATACTTTGACCTGCTTAGCCAAAGAGCCTTTCTGCTTACAGGTAACAAATTATTGTAAACAAAGGGTAAATCAGCGTTGGAGACAATGATGTCTGCAGAATGAAAGGATCCATCTTCCAGAGTAACTCCTTTTGCCCTCTTGCCCTCTACCTCAATTTTCGCTACCGGAGAATCTAGATACACCTTCGCACCGTGCTCTATTGCAGCTGAAAGCAGACTTTCTGCAACAGCGTGCATCCCTCCTTTAGGGAAATATACTCCATCGGCGAGTTCCATAAAAGGAAGAAAGGTGTACATCCCCGAAGCGTTAA
This sequence comes from Bacteroidota bacterium, assembly GCA_030637895.1. GTDB lineage: Bacteria > Bacteroidota > Bacteroidia > Bacteroidales. The sequence goes on from DAOWFP010000033.1 coordinate 12,447, forward strand.
AAGGATTCTGTCCCAGGTATAAATTCTGAAATGTGAAAAAAGCACGAAGCTCCTC
>DAOWFP010000061.1 GCA_030637895.1 Bacteroidota bacterium
CCTGCCCATGGGCGAAGCACCAATTTCCTCCAGGTAGATACGGTCCGACTCACCATCCAGCTTCTGCAGGTATTCAATTAACTGCTCATAGTTAAAGAGGTTCCGGTCCGATCCCGGCTCAAAACCGAAAAAATCGGCTGGTTTAGTAAATGAAGAATTCTGTGCCATCACTCCCAGCAGTGAGAAAATCATGGCCATTGTAAAAAGTACTTTTTTCATCATATGAGCAGATTAAGATTAGCGTGGATCAATCGATCCATATGGTTTTAATATTCACAAATTCTTTGATTCCCTCTTCAGAAAGCTCCCGGCCATATCCCGACTTCTTTGTTCCGCCAAAGGGAAGTCTTGGATCCGATTTTACCATGGCATTAACAAATACGGCCCCTTCCTCAGCTCCCCGGATAAACAGTTCTGCCGAACCCTCCGATGCGGTGAACACCTGCATCCCAAGTCCGAATTTACTTTTGTTGGAGAGCTCCAGGGCATGTTCGGGAGAACTCGCCTCCATGACGGCAAAAACAGGTCCGAATACCTCCTCATCAAAGACTGGCATTCCCGATACTACTTCCGACAGGATGGTGGGCTGAAAGAAGGCGCCGTCCCGTTCTCCGCCCAGGAGCAATTTTGCCCCCATCTCAACAGATCTCTTTACCTGCTCCTCCACCTCCTTGGCCTGTTTGATGGAAACCAGGGGCCCTACCTGGGTCCCCTCTTCCATTGGATCGCCTATGACCAGCGACTCCACCTTGCTCACCAGCAGAGGAATAAAATCTTCGGCAATCCACGACTCCAGGATAAAACGTTTTGCCGCAATACAACTTTGTCCCCCGTTCAGCATCCTTGCCGGAATGGCCAGGTTCAGGGTAAGCTCCCGGTTGGCATCATTCAATACCACAAAGGCATTGTTTCCACCAAGCTCAAGGACACATTTTTTCAAGTGCCGTCCCGCCTCAGAGGCAACAGCTAATCCTGCCTGCTCGCTTCCTGTGAGTGTTATCGCTTTAATATATTCATTGGCAATGATCCCTGCTATGCGATCCGATCCAACGGCAAGATTCTGAAATACACCCTCCTCAAATCCGGCTTCAATAAAAATCTCCTCGATGGTCGCCGCACAACCCTGCACATTGGAAGCGTGTTTAAGAAGCACCGTATTTCCTGCCATTAAAGCCGGAGCAGCAAAGCGAAATACCTGCCAGAAAGGAAAATTCCAGGGCATAATAGCCAGGATGGGCCCCAGAGGCTCGAAGATCACCCGGCTCTCTTCAGCCTCAGTCTCTACCACCTTATCCTCAAGGAAACGAGCTGCATTATCAGCATAATATTCGCATACCCAGGCACACTTCTTTACTTCGGCACTGGCTTCCGTAAGCGGCTTTCCCATCTCTCGGGTAATCACCTCCGCAAACTCCCGGCTACGCTCACGCAATAGGGCAGCCACCTTGTGCATCAACATGGCCCGCTCTACAAAAGAGCTATGGCGATAGTTGGTAAAGGTGGAAAAAGAGCGTCCCAAACGTATGGCAAGACTCATATCCGAAAGCTGTGGATAGTTAATGATCCGGGAGGGATCATATGGGTTTATGCTTCTCAGGACCGCCATATTGGATCAGGCAATTTTGGGGTAGACCGCAATTTAGAAGAAACGATAGTATTATCAAAAATAATAATATTTTTACCTCTACTAACCAAGCCCTCTGAATATGTTTAAACGTTCTCTGGCCTTTCTGGGTGTTCTGACACTGCTCCATGGCAGCAATCCCACTAAGGAAACAGGCTCAGAATCTAAGCTGAGCGATCCACAGGCCAGCTCCATGGCCAGTGCGCTATTTAGCAATCTTCAACTTATCTCAGACGCCTATGTACTGGTGGGCCACCAGGACGCTCTGGCCTATGGCATGGGCTGGAAAGGAGAGGCCTTCCGAACCGATATTAACGATGTACTTGGTGATCATCCGGCTGTTTTCGGCTGGGATCTGGGACATATGGGCGATGCTGAGAACATCGATGAAGTACCCTTTGACCATATGATAAAGTGGGCCATCGCAGTCTATGAAAAAGGCGGGGTGAACACCTTCAGCTGGCATATGCGCAATTATGCTATTTCCGGAACCAGCTGGGACAAAGATTCCTGTGTGGAGGCCTGCCTTCCCGGGGGTGCAGTACATGAACTATACCTGGAGCGACTCGACCAGGCGGCTGAGTTCTTCTCCAGCCTTAAAACCGAAAGCGGTGAGCTGATCCCGGTGATATTCCGCCCTTTTCACGAAATGACAGGTTCCTGGTTCTGGTGGGGCCATGGGAACTGTTCGGCTAAGCAATACAAGGCGCTTTTCCAGTTTACAATCGACTATCTCCGGAATGAAAAAGGGATGCACCAGCTAATCATTGCCTACTCCAGTGACAGGTTTCAGACCGCCGAACAGTATATGGATTTTTATCCCGGCGACGACTATGTGGATGTGATGGCCTTTGATGACTATCACGGTCTGGCCAGTAAGGAGAGGACCCCCGGGACCATTCACATGCTGGAGGTCCTGGATTCGCTTTCCACTCAACATCAGAAAATAATGGCCCTCTCAGAGACCGGACTGGAGACCATCCCCAACGAGAAGTGGTTCACCGATGTGGTACTTCACACCCTGAATGCCAATGAATCCACCCGGAAAGCTGCCTGGATCCTTTTCTGGCGCAACGGCCGCCCCGACCATTTCTATGCTCCCCACCCGGGGCACCCGTCGGTTCCCGATTTTATTGAATTCATGAATCACGATATGATGCTATCCCTTTCCGAATTACCAGACCTCTACAATTAACCTGCTAACTATTTAAACCTGCTACTTTCTAACCCTTCTGACTTTCTAACATTTCCCTTATGAAACTTACCCTGATCGATATCCTTATTATCTGTGCCTACCTGGCCTCCACCATCGTCATTGGACTGGTCATGAAGAAGCGCGCTCAAAAAGATAAAACCGCTTATATGCTTGGTGGAAATAAACTCCCCTGGTATATGCTCGGACTGAGCAACGCTTCCGGCATGTTCGATATTTCGGGTACCATGTGGCTGGTTACACTGGCCTTTGTTTACGGGTTGAAATCCATCTGGATCCCCTGGCTCTGGCCGGTCTTTAATCAGATCTTCCTGATGGTCTTTCTCTCCATCTGGCTGCGTCGTTCCAATGCAACCACCGGAGCAGAATGGATCCGCACCAGGTTTGGTACGGGAAGGAGTGGTGTGCAATCTCACTGGATTGTGGTGGCTTTTGCCCTGATCAGCTGCCTGGGCTTCCTGACCTATGGTTTTATCGGGCTGGGTAAGTTTGTGGAGATATTCATCCCCTGGGAAGTGATTTCGCCCTTTGTTCCCTTTGAAGTGGCTCCGCAATATGTGGCCCATGTTTATGGAATTGTCTTTACACTCTTTGCCATGTTCTATGCCATCCTGGGGGGGATGAGTAGTATTGTATGGGCCGATGTGATACAGTATACCATCATGACCATATCGGCCATTGTGATCGGAGTGATCGCTATGAATGCCCTTAGCGACCATCCCTTGCTGGTACCAGAGGGGTGGATGAATCCATTCTTCAGTGCCCGTCTCGATATGGACTGGTCCAATATCATTGGGGAGGTGAATGAAAAAATCATCAGCGACGGTTACTCCCTCTTCGGGGTTTTCTTCAGTATGATGCTCTTTAAGGGGGTGCTTGTGAGTCTGGCCGGGCCTGCTCCCAACTACGATATGCAAAAGATCCTTTCCACCAAATCGCCCAAAGAGGCCGCCAAGATGTCGGGTTTTGTCTCAGTGATCCTTATGCCCACCAGGTACTTTATGATAGCAGGTTTTGCAGTGCTGGGATTGCTCTTCTACGACCAGCTGGACCTGATTGTGGGCAATAAGATTGACTTTGAACAGATTCTCCCATCCGCCATCAGTCAGTTCGTGCCAGTGGGCTTTATGGGTCTACTCCTGGCCGGACTACTGGCCGCCTTTATGTCCACCTTTGCAGGAACCCTCAACGCGGCTCAGGCTTACATTGTAAATGATATCTATCTCAAATACATGAAGCCCGATGCTTCCAGGAAACAGGTGAGCCGCACCAACTACCTTACCGGAATTGTGGTGGTAGCCATTTCAGTGATCTTCGGTTTCTTCGCCCAGGATGTAAACAGCGTTTTGCAGTGGATCGTATCTGCCCTTTGGGGTGCCTACGTGGTTTCCAATATGCTGAAATGGTACTGGTGGCGCTTTAATGGCTCCGGCTTCTTCTGGGGAATGGTTGTGGGTATTATCTCTGCGCTGATCTGCAGCAGAATCTTCGACTTCCTGGATCTTTACTACTTCCCCATTATCCTGGTAGCATCCACTATAGCTGCCATTCTGGGAACCTTCCTGAAGCCGCCGACTGACGAGGAAACCCTTAAAAGTTTCTATAAAAATGTGAAACCCTGGGGATTCTGGAAGCCCATCCACGACAAGGTGGTAGCTGAAGATCCTGGCTTCCAAGGAAATAAGGATTTAGGCAGGGACATATTTAATGTGGTCTTAGGAACCATTGCCCAGACAGCTCTGGTGATCTTCCCCATATACATTGTGCTCAAGAAAGTAGTACCCATGGGGATCGCCCTGGCCATTATCGTGGTCTGTTTTATCATTATGAAGTTTACCTGGTGGGACAGGCTCCCCAACGAGAAAGCAGGAGCTAAATGAAAAGTGGAACCCGAAGTCAGCTCAGGAAGCAACTTGAAAAGGAATTAAAGGATAATATCCTTTCCTGGTGGATGAAGTATTCTCCCGACAATGAGTTGGGTGGATTTCATGGGCATATTGACCATCAGAACCAGGTGGTGTTAGGTGCAGGAAAAGGAGCGGTCCTTAACGCCCGCATTCTCTGGACCTTTTCTGCAGCCTACCGGATGTATAAGCATCCCGATTACCTGGAAACTGCCCGGCGGGCTTATGCCTATATCATCTCTTACTTCACCGACAAGAAATACGGAG
>DAOWFP010000191.1 GCA_030637895.1 Bacteroidota bacterium
GGCAACCGGCACCAAGACTTACAACGGTGCCATTGGTGTTGATACCACCAAAGCCAGTCTTCAGAATATTGCAGAACTGCTGGCCTCCATGGGTTGGAGCACGGGTGTGGTGGCCACTTCCACCATTTCCCATGCAACCCCGGCTTCTTTCTATGCCCATGTGGAACAACGCTACATGGAAGAGGAGATCGTCGCCCAGTTGCTCGATTCTGAGATTGATTTTTTTGCAGGTGGTGGACGTGACAAATTTAACAGGCGGTCTGACAGTACGGACCTGCTAACTCTCGCAGCTGATAAAGGTTTTACCATCGATACCACGGGCCTCCCGGCTCCAGGTACGCTGAGTGCCCATCAGAAGTATGGGTTTTTGCCCCCGGCAGGATACATGCCTAAGATGATCGAGGGAAGAGGGGATTTTCTGCCTGAAGCCACTATGCTGGCCATCAGTCACCTCAGTCAAAATCAGGAAGGATTCTTTCTGATGGTGGAGGGTTCCCAGATAGACTGGGCAGGTCACGAAAACGACGGCGATTACCTGGTAGGTGAAATGCTCGACTTTGAAAAGGTCATTGCTGCCGCGCTGGACTTTGCTGCAAAGGATGGAAACACCCTGGTGGTGGTCACCGCCGATCATGAAACCGGTGGTTTAACCCTGGGCCCAAAAAAATCAAGGCCTGGCCAAAAAATCTATTCTGACTATTCCGAAATTGAGCCTATTTTTGCCTCAGGTGACCATTCGGCCACGCTAATTCCTGTATTTGCCTATGGCCCTGGCGCTGAGCAGTTTAAAGGAATCTATCAGAATACAGAGATCAATCACAAGATGGTGGCCCTGGTAAAGGGTGAATAGGAACAAACGGGGTATTTCATTCCGTACGATTTGTTACCTCTTCAGGATGCCGTAGAGGAGAACGCGGATCAGGTCCTCCATTAGTTCTTCGCGGTCGGTTTTATGTGCCTCATCCAGTAGCAAAGGCAGTTCCAGGCCCTTCATCATGGTGGAAATGGCAATGGCTCCTATTTTTGAACTGCTAAGTTGAAAGACTCCCTGCTTCATTCCATCCTCCAGGATCTCACCTACCAGCTGCTGCTCCTCAATTTCAAAATTTCGTCTGATATCCAGGATAAAACCCATATGGGAAAGGGTCTCCTCGTTTAGGGCTGCATAAAAATTTTCCAGGGTCCTCACATGGTGAAGCCGGAAGAGTATATAGGCCTTGAGCCGCTCAGGGGGTGAGTTGTTTTTTCCAATGATCCGGCTAAGTCGCTCTTTTAGCATCCGGGCCTCAAACTCCACAACTGCACGGAATATCTCCTCTTTACTTTTGAAATAGTAATATATGGAGCTCTTTCCCATCTGGGAGGTGCTGGCGATCTCCTCCATGGTGGCCTTTCTGAAACCATACCTGGTGAAGATCCTGCGGGAGACTCCAACAATATATATTCTGACCTCCTCCTTGACAACGACCATTTGTCCTTACCTTAGTTTTCCTATCAAATTTAAGCCTCCTCTTCCAGTTCTACAAGTCTGTAATCGAGTTGCCTCCGGGAGAGGTTGGCGTTCATCACCTCAATTTTTACTTCATCACCTATTTCAAATTTTCTTCCCGATTGCTTGCCCACGATCATATACTCCTCCTCGTTAAACTCATAAAAATCATCCGCAATGCTCTTGATGGAGACCATCCCTTCACACTTATTTTCCACGATCTCCACATAAATTCCCCAGTCGGTAAGACCCGAAACCACTCCGTCGAAGATTTTTCCCACCTTATCCTGCATAAACTCTACCTGTTTGTATTTGGTAGAGGCTCTTTCAGCATCCACGGCGCGACGCTCCATCTCGGAGGCGTGCTCACAGCGTTTTTCATAGGTATCTGCATTCTTCGATTCGCCCTGTGCCAGGTAGTGAGCCAGCAAGCGGTGTACCATCAGATCCGGATAACGCCTGATGGGCGAAGTAAAGTGGGCATAGTCTTTAAATGCCAGACCATAGTGACCAATATTATTGGTGGAATAACGAGCCTTTGCCATGGAGCGCAGTGCCATCATCTCAACCACATTCTGCTCCTTTTTCCCCTGTACCTGGTCCAGTACACGGTTCAGTGCGTTTGAGAGACGGCGGCCCGATTGCTGGGGATTCATTGTATGCCCAAACTTGCTGATGAACCTGGTAAAGGACTCCATCTTTTCAGGGTCGGGCTGATCGTGGATGCGGTAAACAAAGGTTTTTCCTACCTGTTTTTTTCCTTTTGGTTCGGCCGGACTCACCTCCTTCTCATACTTACCTCCTCTGCTGGCATAGGCCGCCACCTTTTTATTGGCCAGCAGCATAAACTCCTCAATGAGCCAGTTGGCCTCTTTCTGTACCTTGAAGTAGACCCCGGTGGGAGTGCCATCTTCAGCCAGGTGGAACTTAACCTCTTCCCGTTCGAAATTCACCGAGCCATTTTGAAATCTCTTATCCTTCAATACTTTAGAAATCTCATAGAGTTTCAGCACCTCCGCCTTCATATCTCCTTCGCCGGTTTCAATAATCTTCTGTGCCTCCTCATAGCTGAATCGCCTGGCCGAATGGATTACCGTGCGACCAAACCACTCATCCAGAACCTCCCCCTGTTCATTCATTTTAAAAACAGCCGAAAAGCATAGCTTATCCTCGTTGGGCCTCAGTGAGCACACTCCGTTTGAAAGTTTTTCGGGAAGCATGGGAACCACACGGTCTACAAGGTATACTGAAGTTGCCCGGTCAAAAGCCTCATTATCGAGAATGGTTTTGGTTCTCACATAGTGCGAAACATCGGCAATATGTATGCCCACCTCCCACAAACCACCTTCCAGGGGTTGCAGCGACAGGGCATCATCAAAATCCTTGGCATCGGCAGGATCAATGGTAAAGGTGGGCACTTTCCGGAAGTCCCTTCTCCTTTTGATCTCTTCTGCTGAGATCCCATCTGGAATCTTTTCTGCATATGCCTCCACCTCTGGGGAAAACTTAATGGGAAGCTCAAATTCGGCCAGGATGGAGTGCATCTCCGTATCGTTCTCGCCGGGATAACCCAGGATATCCACGATCTCCCCAAAGGGATTTTTTACCTTTTCGGGCCAATCAATAATGCGGGCAATGGCTTTCTGTCCATGCTCCACTCCCTTTAGCTTTTCAAGAGGAATAAAGATATCAAAGGGCATTTTATGGCTGTCGGGAAGCAGGAAGGCATAGTTGCGGGAGATCTCCACCGTACCTACAAAGGTGTCCCGCTTGCGTTCCAGTATTTCCACCACCTCTCCCTCGGAACGGGCTCGCTGCTTGCGGGCCGGATACACAATTACTTTCACCAGGTCGCCATCCAGGGCGTTTTTCAGGTTGTTCCTGGCAATAAAGACGTCATCGTCCGAATCCTCCGACACCAGGAAAGCATATCCATGCTGGGTCATATCGAGCGTGCCTGTCTTATACCCGGCCCTGCTTAACAGGCGGTACCTCCCCGGCGCCAGCTGCTCCAGCTGTTTCTTCTCTACCAGCTCGTCCAGGGTTCTGTTAACAATGGTCCTCCGCTGCTTATCAGTAATGAAAAGCAATTTCGATATCTGCTTATAATTATATATCTGCTTGGGGTTTCTTCCAAATACCCCCATGATCAATGCCTTGGCCTGTTCTCGTGAGAATTTATCCTTACTGGGCCTTTTACTCTTCCCCATAATATCTCCATTTCCGGTACGAGTTAAATTTACTAATTTTGTTTTCATCATTCAGCTTATCCGTCAATAGTTATGACCAACAATCTATTTGTTTACAATACCCTGACTAGGAAGAAAGAGCGCTTTGAACCCATCAATCCCCCCTTTGTTGGTCTCTATGCTTGTGGCCCCACCGTTTATGGTGATGCCCACCTGGGCCATGCGCGCCAGGCCATCACTTTTGATGTGCTCTATCGCTATCTTCAGCACCTTGGTTATAAGGTAAGGTATGTGCGTAATATTACGGATGTGGGACACCTGGAAGATGATGCAGATGAAGGAGAGGATAAGATTCTGAAGAAAGCGAGGCTCGAATCCCTGGAGCCCATGGAGGTGGTACAACACTATATGAACCGATACCGCCTGAACATGGACTCTCTCAATGTGCTTCATCCCAGTATTGAGCCCAGGGCCAGCGGACATATCATTGAGCAACAGGAACTCATCGGAAAAATCATTGAGGCAGGTTACGCATACGAGGTTAACGGATCGGTATATTTCGACGTAACAGCTTACAACAACAAGCATCCCTATGGCCAGCTCTCCGGAAGAAAGATTGAGGATCTTCTCTCCAATACACGAAGCCTGGACGGACAATCTGAAAAGAGAAATCCGCTGGACTTCTCCCTGTGGAAAAAAGCCGATCCTGCCCATATCATGCGTTGGCCCTCCAAATGGAGCGATGGTTATCCTGGCTGGCACCTGGAGTGCTCGGCCATGAGCACCAAGTACCTGGGCATGCAGTTTGATATCCATGGCGGAGGTCTGGATCTGCTCTTTCCGCACCACGAGTGTGAAATTGCACAGAATGTGGCAGGCTATGGCAAGCCATCAGTACGATACTGGATGCATAATAATATGATCACCATTAATGGTCAGAAAATGGGCCGTTCGCTGGGCAATATCATCACCCTGGATCAACTCTTTGCAGGAGATCACCCGGGACTGGAACAGGCCTACGGACCCATGGTTATCCGCTTCTTCATCCTTCAGGCCCACTACCGCAGCACCCTCGATTTTTCCAATGAAGCGCTGCAGGCCTCCGAAAAAGGATTAAACCGGCTATTGAGTGCTGTAGCAAAATTGGATCATATTCAAGCATTGGGTAAGGGTTCTATAGATGTTGAAGCCCTGGCAGAACGTTGTAACAATGCCATGGAGGATGATATGAATACTGCCATGCTGGTGGGTCATCTTTTAAGCGGCATTACACAGATCAACAAGCTGGCGGAAGGAAGCGATACCATTTCTGCGGAAGATCTGGAAAAGCTGAAAGTCCTGTACCACTCCTGGGTCTTCCTTGTGCTGGGACTGGAACTGCCGGAAGCCACGGGCTTAGCTAACGAGATTACCGGCGATCTAATAGAGATGATCCTGCAGTTAAGAAGCGATGCAAAGTCAAATCGAGACTTTAAAACCGCAGATCGCATCCGGAACGAGCTGACTGATCTGGGTATCACCATAAAGGACCGGAAAGATGGGGCCGACTGGGAAATTTCTTAAGGGAATGATACCTTACCGTTCACAAACCATCACTGTTGGCTCCCTCCTCCTGGGAGGCGATCATCCAGTCCGGATCCAATCCATGACCAGTACCGACACCAATGATGTGACAGCGTCGGCGGATCAGTGTATCCGGATGATCGAAGCAGGCGCAGAGCTGGTCAGACTTACCACCCAGGGAAATCGGGAAGTGTCAAACCTGGAAAAAATAAGGGAAGGACTTCATAAGGCAGGATACCGGGTGCCCCTGGTTGCTGATATCCATTTTAAACCGGGACTTGCCCTGGAGGCTGCCCGGGTATGTGACAAGATCAGAATCAACCCAGGAAATTATTTGAAGGGGGGATCGGTAGATCTCCTGCTTCCCCAATTGCTTCTTAAATGCAGGAAGGAGGGAACGGCCATCCGTATCGGTGTAAACCATGGCTCTCTGGACGAATCCATCTTGACCCGTTATGGGGATACCCCTGAAGGAATGGTGGAATCGGCCATGATCTTCTTGCGTATCTGTAAAGCCGAATCCTTCCACGAAGTGGTTGTGTCGATGAAATCAAGCAATCCAAGAGTAATGGTGCAATCGGTGAGACTGCTGGCTCACCGGATGAGCAAAGAGAATATGGCCTACCCCCTGCACCTGGGGGTTACAGAAGCCGGTGATGGTCCTGAGGGGCGAATCAAATCTGTCGTCGGGATAGCCCCGCTGCTTCTGGAAGCCATGGGTGATACCATTCGGGTATCTCTTACCGAGCCCCCTGAAATGGAATTGCCGGTAGCCTCGCAGATCGTAGCTCTTTTTCCAAAACCAGATGCCTTGCCCTACCACCCTTTTAAGGGGCTGGCCTGGGATCCTTTTAGCTTTTCGAGAAGAATATCGCTTCCCGTGTCCGGGGTGGGTAAGGGAAGCCGAATAAAAATTATTTCGCCCGCACCTCCCGATCAGGCCATTGATCTGAAACCTGCTTATCTGACCGACTTAACCATTCCTTATGAAGCCTGGGAGAAGGAGCCCCAAGAGCTGGTGGCGGGCCATAAAATATTGCTGATGGAAAAAGGTAGTCACTCCATCCAGGAAATCAAGTCCCGCCTGAACTGGTTCTGCTCGGTAAACAAAAAAGCGGCAATTCTCTTTAAAAGCTCATCAGAAACAGAAGATCCCGAAAGATTTCAACTTCAACTGGCCGGAGAGCTTGGCTCCTTACTTGTCGATGGCGTACTTGATGCTGTGTGGGTGGAGAATCCATATATGACTCCAGCCATGATCAATGAAACCGTTCTCAATATCCTGCAGGCTGCAGGTGCACGGATCACCAAAACTGAATACATTGCCTGTCCCTCATGCGGGCGAACCCATTTTGATATCCTTACCAGGTTGAAGGAGATCCGTGGTGCCACTTCCCATCTTACCACCCTTAAGATCGGAGTGATGGGTTGCATCGTAAATGGTCCCGGAGAAATGGCCGATGCTGACTATGGTTACGTGGGAGCCGGGCCGGGCCGGGTTAGCATCTATAAGGGCCGGGAGGCCCGGCTTCGGAACATTCCCGAAAAGGAGGCCCTGGAAGCCTTGATTAAGTTGGTAAAAAGTGAGGGAGACTGGATCGATCCCTGATCCCCTTCCCATGTTCTCCCAAAGCTGAATTAGCAGAGCCTCTATTTTACCACCTGGAAAACGGGGTTTCTACCTGGAAGAAAAAGCCATGCTCTCCATAGCGGTTGATTGCATAAAAAATGGTGAAAACCCTGTCGTAATAAGTGACCAGGTCAATACCAATCCCGGTAGAAAACTGCCATGTGTTGACCATGGTGTTGGTCGGATTGGGAAATTCGTTGTTTACATAACCTGCATCGGCAAACACATTAACATATACAGCATAATGAATCTTGTTAAACTGCTCCATCCCGATAAAAGGGAGGGTATAGCTATTTGGTTTCACCACCTGTATCTTGAAATTATACAAGGATAGTACATAATCTGATCCATCGATCACATAGGCTTCATAAGCACGAAGATTCTCGTTGTAACCCAGGGCCCGATTCAGAAGATGGGGCATGACCTTCTCTGAAGAGAACCTTGCTTTTGTTGTATTATAAAAATATAAGCGGTTGGCAATTTTCTGATGAAACATAACGATCCCGGTCAAACGAAGCGTTGGATGGTCAAATTCAGTGATGCCCAGGCCAAGCTGTTCGGCTTTAATCCTGACATTGAATCCTACCAGGGGATACACTTTGGAGTCACGGATATCATAATCGAACTGGTAGGTGAGCATGAAATAGTTTATACTGGTAGCGCCACCACCCAGATAGTTGGGATTGATGATGGCTACAGAATCCGAAACCTGGTAATCATAGTAATCAAGTTTAAGAGAGTGTAATGCAAAATATTTTCGCCTGTAAGTATATCTCGCAAAAGTGTTGAGTCTGACCTGAGCCGGGATGTCCAGGGGCTGGTATTCAACCGGTACGTTGTTGACCGTCTCTATAAACACTTCATTCTGTTGATTGGCGTTGAAACCGGCCGAGATTCCATGATTCTGATTTTTACCAATATTGGGTTTTGAATAGGCCAGGGCGTATTCCTTTACATAGCCAAGCTGGATTTTTGCTGTGAGCAGTTCGTTCCATCCCCGGAAATTATTCCATTTCAACCACGCTCCATAGTTGATCCTTTCCCAATCCCAATTCTCTATTAAAGAATTGAAGTTCCTGTCTGCATACTCCACGATCGGGATCGGCCAGATGTACCAACGTTCTGTAACGACTATAGTTACATCGATCAGATTATTACCCAGATGCTTAACATTAAGATTGACGAAATTGAAAATAGCCAGTTTCAGCAGATTATCCCGGCTCATTTGTAAAGCAGATAGCAACTCCATTTTAAACACCGTATCGCCGGTGCTAAAAACTAATTCTCTAAGTATCACCGGTTCATGGGTAATCTTGTTACCACTGATCAGTATGTCGTGAATAACCAGTTTATCGTCGGCAATCACCAGGGAATCCTGCGATGCTGCTTCTATTACATGACACAGCAGAAAACAAACTACGAGAAATTTTATTGCCTTTGCCATCAGCACCATGCTCAAGGGGTGCAAGGTAATAAATTATTTAAACGTATTTTTGCAGGTAAAACGCCCCTATGAGAGCAATAATAACTCTTTTTATTCTTTGGCTTGTTCCCAATATCCTTACTGCCCAAGGCTATATCCTTCCTTCTGAAATCCCATTCGAAAAAGTTAAAATAAGCGGAAACATACACCTGCAGTTTGTGGTTTCAGATAGTATGTTTCTCCTGTTCGAGAGTGATACTATCCCAGAGCTGCTGAACATTTCATGGAGTGATGGCCTTTTAACTCTGAAAACCCCCACAGAATTGAAGAAAACACCGGCCATCCGGGTGAAATTATACCATAGAGGCTTTTCAGGTCTTGAGATCACCCGGGGAGCGCTTGTTCAATCGGCCGATACACTGCTTACCCATGTCCTTTCTCTGAGGGTGGATTCCGGGGGAAAGGCCGAGTTTGCTATTGACACCGACTCATTGAGTGCCAAGGTGACCCAGGGAGGTGATATCATCCTGCGGGGATCCACCAGGAGTCAGCTGATTCATGCCAAAACCGCCGGGAACTTCCTGGGATATGAACTGGAAGCCAAAAGGACCTGGGTAAAAGCTTCCACAGGTGCCCAGGTGAAGGTAAAGAGTTCCTCCTTTTTGAATGCCAGCGCAAGCAGCACAGCATTTGTTGCCCACAAGGGCATGCCAGATCATACAGAGTTCAAAAAAAATACGGGCGGTAAAATTACTCAACAGAATCAATAAGCAGTTGAGCCAATTGCATATCGGCGGGGGTGGTAAGTTTAATGTTCTCCTTGTTTCCCTCCACCAGGGTAGGTGCTCCATAAACCGTTTCATAAACAGAAGCATCATCGGTAAATGCGCTTTTATAGTCTTGCTGATAAGCCTGTTTGATCCGGTCTGATCTGAAAACCTGCGGGGTCTGTACCCGCTTCAAGCTGGAGCGATCTATATGCACAGAGCCTCCTTCTGCATCCAGCATCCTCACCGATTCGTCCATCTCAACTACCGGAATCCCGCTTCCTTTACTAAGGGCTGCATCATAGCAGCGGATCAGAGTGTCCTGACTTACCAAAGGTCTTGCAGCATCATGAATTCCTATCAGTGTTTCCTTGTCAATTTGCTTCAATCCGCTTTTTACAGAATCGTAACGGGTGGGTCCTCCCAGAGCATGAATAACTCCCCTGGCTATTTCATAAGAGGCGGCCATCTGTTCCCACAATTCTTTGTGAGTTGGGGCCAGCACCACCACAAGCTTCATTTCCGGATCAAAGCGTTGAAATCTTTCAAGAGTATGAACAATCAAGGGCCTCCCCTGGAGCTGGAGATACTGTTTTGGCATCTTCCCTCCCATTCTGCTGCCCGATCCGGCAGCTACGATGATAACTGCCTTTTTCACTTAAAATAAGCGTCAATAAGTTCCATAATAGTGGTTCGGTCCAGGGGTTTGGTAACAAAATGATTGCACCCGGCCTTGATGCTCTCCTCCTTCTCCTCTGCCATCACAAATGCTGTTTGTGCGATAATAGGAACCGATGTATTGAATTTCCTGATTTTCCTGGCCGCATCAATGCCACTTAATTCGGGCATTTTTATATCCATCAAAATGGCGTCAGGAGCAAGTTTCCTGGCCTGTGTTACCACTTCGCGTCCATTTCGTGCCCTGTGGATCGTGGCCCCGGTCTGCCTTAACATTTCTCTTACAAAAAGCCAGTTTAACTCCTCATCCTCTGCCACAAGGATATTCTTGTTGCTCCAATTATAGGTTTTATTGGAGATTAGACTCCTGGGCTCCTCCTCCGGTGCTTCAATCACCAGGGGAAGAGTAAAATAGAATGTGGTTCCTTTTCCTACCTCTGATTCCACCCACATCTCACCCCCCATCAAATTTACCAGGCTCTTGGATATGGGTAAGCCTAGTCCTGTCCCTGAGGGTTGAAGTGTGCGCTCTTGGTCCACCTGTCCAAACCTGTCAAAAATAATCCGGCGCTTGTTATTGGGAATACCGATACCGCTATCGCTTACAAAAAACTCCACATGCCTGTTATTCCTCAAGTTATAACCAAAAGTTATGTGACCCTCCTTGGTGAACTTGATGGCATTACCGATGAGGTTGTTGAAGACCTGGCTTAGCCTGAAATCATCCGTAACAATGGTGAAATCGTTCGATTCATTCCCCCTCTTCAGTTTGAAGTCCACCAGCTTCTGTCCGGGAGCATCTCCCCTGATTCGGTGGAAAAATGAGGAATAAATCTCTTCGATGATTCCGTTTATTCGTACGGGTTTATTGGATATTTTGAGCTGTCCTGATTCGATCTTTGAAATATCAATAATATCATCAATGATGTTCAACAATTGATTGGAAGAGTGATCAATATGTTTCAGGAAGAGGTCTTTTTTATCTTCGGAAAGTCCTGGATCCCTCAGCAGGTTGGCAAAGCCTACAATGCCATTCATGGGGGTCCTGATTTCATGTGACATGTTGGCCAAAAAAGAGGTTTTCAAGCGGTCCGACTCTTCCGCCTGGTCCCTGGCTTCCTTCAGCTCATTTTCAATTCGCATCAGGTCCGAAACATCCTTAAAGATCCCCATGATCATGGTGATTACACCCCGTTCATCCCTGATGGGAATTTTATTCTTCTCCATCCAGAATCCCTCCACTCCTTCATCCTCAAAATAGATAATCTTGTTGACAATGGGATCTCCTGTTTCGAGAATGTTGCGATCCTCCTCTATCATTTTCCGGGCCACCCGCTTGGTAAAAAACACCTTATTGGTTTTGCCGGCAGCTTCCTTAGGCTCGGAAACCCTGAGTAACTTTGCCATCATCCGGTTCACCCGGATATAGCGGTGGTGCCTGTCGGTAAAAAAGATGCAGAAAGGCATGGTTTCCAGGAGAACCTCCAGTGTTTCTCTTTCCCGGTGAAGAACCTGCAGGGAGCCAGTAAGATTGGTGACATCCTCCCGATATCCTCCGGTACCCGAAATCTCTCCATGCTCATCTCTTACCGGGAAATGAACTGTTTTAATGATCCTCTTCTCCCTGGAATAGGTAGATTCACTGATTCTTCCGGTAAGATGAACTTCACGCTCCCCCTCTTCGATCTGCCTTGCTTCCTCCTGGTCAAATACCGCCCTGTCTCGCTTGCCGATGACCTGGGATCTTTCCTTCCCCATGGTGGTCAAAAACAGTTCGTTAACCTGGATAAATTTTCCGTTTTCATCCTTAAACCAGGTAGCGAAAGGCAGAGATTCTATCAGCGCCTTTAACTGCGATACCGTGCTATCGTTTATATGTTCTTTGTGCTTAGCTATGGTCTATCCTCCAAAAGTGCTGAATCCCGCGGGAATTTGTTTCTCTTTCGGTGTAATGCTCAACAGCGGTACCGTAGCTGTTTTAACCATCTGTTGTGCATATGAGCCGAAAAAAACATTCCATTTATCAATGGCGCTGGACATGATGGTGATCAGATCAGCGTCTACCGCTTCTGCATAGTTGCAAGTCAGGTTCGGAAGACTCTCGCCCACCAGTGTTTTGGCAACAGTCTGTAATTCCCTTGCCTTAAAATAGTTGATCACCTGGTTTGAATAGGACTCCAGCCTGGCCAGATCCTTTTTGTTGTTCCGGGTAGAAATGGATATTATATGTAACTCTGCTCCAAACAATTCCGCCAGACCTGCCACAAGGGGAGCTTTTTGACGTGTGTCAAGGTGCAACTTAATGGGCACAACAATTTTTTTAACCTGGTCGGGCATAGTGGTCCGCAGTGTAAAAACCGGTTGTTCGGTAGCGGCCATAATTTTCAAGGCATTGCTCCCGATGAAAAGCTCTTCAAAGCCTGATGCACCATGGGTGGAAGCAGAAATCACGGCGTCCTTATAGGAATTTACCTGGTTTACAACCTCCCTGTATACCTTCCCCTTTTTTATAATATATCTGATTGTGGATTGATTTCCCAATGTGGGACCAAACTCCTTAACGAGCTTTTTAAAATGGGCCGCTGCATATTTTTGTTCCAGTTCCACCACGCTGGGCTGAAAATTGGAACTATTGGTCAATACATAGACCATCTGGATATTGATCTTTTTCTTCTTAGAAAACAGAACGGCCCATTCAAGACCCTTCTGTGAATCCACTGAAAAATCGATAGGGACTATGAAATTGGTCATGGTTTCAGTTTTAGATATCTCGGCTAATTTAACCAAATCAGATGAGAATTATTACTTTTGCAAGGTATAATCAATAGACACAAATCATATGACTCTTGAAGTTGTTCTCGGAATTGATATTGGAGGAACATTTACGAAAATCGGACTGGTGGATCGAGAAGGATCTATCCATTTTGAAGATGAGATCAGCACCACCGGCTACGAGACCATTGAAGAATTTATACATGCCCTTCATGCACATGTTATGAAAAGCCTGGAGCAGATCGAAACCTCTTTTCTGTTATTGGGTATCGGTGTAGGTGCCCCCAACGGCAACTATTATGAAGGGACCATTGAGAACGCTCCCAACCTGGCCTGGAAAGGAAAAATTGAATTTGTAAAACTGATGGAAAATCAGTTTCACCTTCCTATCCTTGTCACCAATGATGCCAATGCGGCCGCCCTGGGTGAGATGCTTTTTGGTGATGCCGGCGATCTGCTTAACTTTGTGATGATCACCCTGGGTACCGGTCTTGGTAGTGGTCTTGTGGTGAATGGAGATATTATCTACGGACATGATGGATTTGCCGGAGAGCTTGGACATGTGCTTGTTTATGACCATGGCAGGCAGTGTGGGTGCGGCAAAAGGGGTTGCCTTGAGGCTTATGTGTCGGCCACGGGTATCAAACGAACTGTTTATGAGTTAATGGCGGAGGAGAATATTGAGAGTGACTTTCGAAAAATTCCCTTCTCCAAACTAAAACCCAAAATGATTACGGCCCTGGCCGAATCAGGCGATCCCATCGCCATCAAAGCCTTTGAAAGAACCGGCTACCTTCTGGGGCGCGCCCTGGCCGACACAGTGGCCCATATCAGCCCATCTCGTATTTTCATTTTTGGAGGACTGGCCAAGGCAGGGAAATGGATTATCGACCCTGCTAAACTTAGCATGGAAGAGCACCTCTTGCCCATCTACCAGAATAAGATTGATATTGTTCCTTCCGCTCTCTTGAAAAAGAATATTGCCGTTCTTGGGGCTGCAGCACTGATCTGGAAGCGCCTGGATAAGAAGACAGAGAATAGCTAATCTTATTTTTCCAGGCTTACTGAAACATCATGATCCCAGTTGGACCTGACCTCTACTGTCACAGGTAGCAGTTCCACAGGCTCCGGTTGTAACTTCTTTAAATAATCGCCAGTATCCCATTTGCCGTTTTCATTAAGGTCGTGGATAAATTTGAACTTGTATTCTTTGGGAGAAAGGAAAGGAAAAACATATTGTCCGTCAGCTTTCACAATTCGCTCCTCAACCATGGTCTCACCACTGTATAACTGAACCAATACCTGGTTATTTACATTAGTCAGTGACAGAAGAATCTGTCCGTAAAACTCCAAATCACGGGTTCTGAAACTTACATCGATGGTATCGTGTGAGATTGGATAGATGCTTGTAATGGCTCCGGGGAGTGCCAAAAACCGATATTTGGAGGCAGACTCCCATGTGGCAGACAGAGTGGCCCGATATGGATTCATGGTATCCGCTTTCACCACAAAAGGAAGCGGAATCTCTATGGAATCAGGAATATGATAGAGCGAGAACAGTGTATCATTCAGGCTCTCCACAGGAAAATCAAGAAGCATTGACAGCTCACGGTTCATATCCTGGTTCCCATTATTTCTCATGGTATGAATCTCCAGTTTTTCTTCCTCCTTCTCTGTTGCTTGCTCCCTCCTGCCAGAGCTCGTTTTCTCCCGGTAGTTAAACAACAGGGTGTCCCTCCTGACCACAAACTGCTCGAGTGTATCCTTTACAGTATAATCCACAACTATCTTAAGGGTGTCCATTTTATAGTGTGCCGAATCCATTATCCAGAGTGTCAGGCTGTCGCGGTTCGTCCCGTAATGGTCAAGGAAACGGGGCTCGCTCTCATCGGGTGACTGCAGGGTTCTGAAAGCAAATGTATCGCTAAGAGGAAGTGCAAATACAAGTTGTATTTTTCGCCTGTCTTCTCTAGTGTTATTTGTCAGATACTGAATATCCGATGCTTCGGTAAATAGCATCAGGTCGATATAAATGGCATTGAGATCCGGGCCGCTATCGACAATGGAGTCCGATACAAATCCAGTGGAGTCATCATAAATGGTGTCGGGAGTTGCAAGAGAAACCATTGAATCTCCCAGCAACTGCCGGGCTAAATCTGCATTTATAACCAGACTTGTGTCCAGAAATGCTATCTCCTCCGTAGGCAGGTCAAAGAGAAAGTTGTTGTTCCCATCTTTCAAGGCAAATATCTTATACACATCGGGCCTAAGGTTATTCACACTGAAGACCCCGCTATCATTCGAACGCCCAACATAAAGAGGTATGTCAATTAAGGGCACCGAGTCCACGAGATCGGTGTAGAGCATAATGGAGATAGGGTCATCCGGCGCTTCAAGATTTTCCGCATATTTCAGGGTTCCCCTTACAGACATGGAGTCCAGTATATCGCCTGTGGAAAAAACATATTCGAAATTTTGAAGTTTGTTTCCTTCGTGAAGGTCCTTTATGGCATCTCCAAAATTAAAGGTGTAGGTGGTGTTTGTCTTTAACTCCTCTTCGAACTCAATAATCAGGGTCTTTTTCTTCAGTTTTACCTCTGGCTGCTCTTCCATGGGAGGAGAGACAATTAGTTGCTGGTTCACATTCTCGAGAACAATGTATTCATCAAATGTAACCTCGATTTTTTTTGCTTTAAATCGTGTGGAATAGTTAGGGGGATCGCTCTCAAGCGCTACAGGAGGATCCTCATCGAGCGGACCGCCGGAGGGGCTTCCTTGTTGAGCGCAGCTCCAGCAAAAAAGTATAAGAGGTAGATACCAGAAATATTTAACAGACACGTTTTGTCAATTTAGTGCAAACATACAAAGATATAAGCTTCAGGTGAAACCCCCGGAATGTTATTATATTTGTAGCTTTAACAATAAACGCTCACCGCTATGATTTTTGATGCCATCACCTGGAATGTGGACCCCGAAATATTCAGCATTGGACAATTGAGCATCCGATGGTATGGTTTGATGTTTGCTTCTGCCTTCCTCTCCGGTTACATTGTTTTTACCAGGTACCTAGCCACGGAAAGGCTTACTTCAGAAATGATGGATCAACTGCTGATTTACATAGCTGTGGGTACCGTGATCGGGGCCAGGCTGGGTCATTGTTTTTTTTATGAGCCGGACTACTTTCTGGAAAATCCCCTGGAGATTCTTAAGATATGGAAAGGTGGACTTGCCAGTCACGGGGCCGCCTTCGGCATCCTGCTTTCACTCTGGCTGTACATCCGCAAATACAAACTCTCGTTCCTTTGGCTGATTGACCGTATTGTGATTGTGGTGGCCCTGGGGGGGGCTTTTATACGCCTGGGTAATCTGTTCAATTCTGAGATTTACGGACTTCCCACCGAACTTCCCTGGGGATTTGAGTTTGTAAGGGACAGGCTCTATGATTCCAACACTGGTGAACTTCTTCCCACTGTTGCACGCCACCCTACTCAGCTCTATGAAGCGCTTAGTTATATCGCGATTTTTACGGTGCTGTTTATATTCTACCGAAAAATGTACTTGAAGGTTCGTGACGGTTTTATATTTGGAGTGTTTATGATCCTCCTCTTCTCTGCCCGTTTCCTAATTGAATATGTGAAAAACGACCAGGTTGCTTTTGAAGCCGGGATGCAGTTCAACATGGGACAATTACTAAGTCTGCCCTTTATTCTTGCAGGAGTGATCATGATTTTCTGGACCTCTAAGCGACCCCGCTACTTTACACAGGAGCCCATTCCTAAAGCCCCGAAAAAAGGAAGAAAGGCCAGCTAAACAGTTCCTCTATGGAGTCAGGAAATTTCTGGTTTGCATTCGGGCTCACGCTCTTTGCCGGCTTATCGACCGGCATCGGGAGCGCTCTGGCTTTTTTCACAAAAAGTACCAACACCCGGTTTCTTTCTGTCAGTCTTGGATTTTCAGCAGGGGTAATGATCTATGTGTCCTTTGTTGAGATTCTCCAAAAAGCACGCATATCACTCATCCCCGCTTATGGAGAGAGTCTAGCTGCCTGGTACGCTGTGCTGTCCTTTTTTGCCGGTATCTTCATTATTGCCGTCATCGATAAGTTGATTCCTTCACCCGAAAATCCACACGAGATTAAAAGGATAGAGGATATGGCAAAAAACAATAACAGGGATCCGCGACTGGTACGAATGGGTATGTTTACAGCCCTGGCTATTGGTATACATAACTTCCCCGAGGGAATCGCTACCTTTATGGCTGGATTAATCGATCCCACGCTGGCTATCCCCATCGCTGTGGCTATTGCCATCCATAATATCCCCGAAGGTATTGCTGTTTCAATTCCCATATCCTACGGTACGGGAAGTAAAAAGAAGGGATTCTTTCTCTCATTTCTATCTGGATTGGCAGAACCCATAGGAGCCCTGCTCGCCTGGTTCATACTGATGCCATTTCTTAATGATAACCTTTTTGGTTTTATCTTTGCCGCGGTAGCTGGTATTATGGTCTTTATATCCATCGATGAACTACTGCCTACAGCCAGGGAGTATGGTTTACATCACCATGCCGTTTACGGCTTTTTGGCCGGTATGGCTGTTATGGCAATTAGCCTCTTACTGTTTATTTAGATGTCTGAAAAAAAGAGAGTTAAGCGGAAGCACACACATCACCATCACCCGGTAAACGAAAATAATCTGCTGGCGGCAACCTTTCTGAACCTGGTTATTACTGTTGTGGAAATAGCCGGTGGCCTCCTGTCGGGTAGTCTGGCCCTTCTCTCCGATGCCCTTCATAATCTCAGTGACACCTTTGCCACTTTTATCGCTTATCTGGCCATCTTGATTGGCAAGCGCGAAGCAAACCAAAAAAAGACCTTTGGATATAAGCGGATGGAGATCCTGGCGGCCCTGATCAATGCGGTTATCCTTATTGTAATGAGTGTCTTCCTCATAAAAGAGGCATGGCACAGGTGGCAAAACCCGGCTCCCATCAATTCAATGATCATGCTTGTGGTGGGAATGATCGGATTGCTGGCCAACCTGTACGCGATGCTCATCCTTAGAAAAGATGCCGGTAAAAGCCTCAACGTGAAGGCTGCCTATGTACACCTGATTGGGGACAGCCTCTCTTCCGTGGTAGTAATCATTGGTAGTGTGCTGATACGCATCTATAAGATCGACTGGATCGACCCCATTATTACTGTGCTCATTTCAATCTATATTATCCGGTCCGGTTTTGTTATCCTGAAGGAATCTGTTAACATCCTAATGCAATCGGCCCCGGATCATCTCGATCTTACCCTCATAAAAAACAGGGTTGAAAAAACGCCGGAGGTTTTAAATATCCACCATATCCATGCCTGGATGCTCACCGACCAGGAAGTTCACCTGGAAGCCCATGTAGAATTAAAGAGTGATCTAAAGCTGAGCCAGATAAAAGAGATACAACACCTTATCGAAAGGTATCTGCGCCTGGATTATGGAATTGCACACATCACCCTTCAATTTGAGTTTAAAACAAACCATGCCCCCAGCCTGATTAATACAAAAACATAACAAATGACAAGGGAACAAAAGATCATTCGCGCATCCTGGTGGGCCATTGCGGGCAATGCTCTGCTCGCTTTTCTTAAACTGGGAGCAGGATTTATTTCCGGGAGCTTTGCGGTGATTGCGGATGGAATTGACTCTTTATCAGATATTGTTTCCTCGGTGGTGGTGCTTATTGCAGCCCGAATCATTGCCCGCCCCCCCAATATCAAATTCCCCTACGGATATAAAAAAGCCGATACCGTCGCCACAAAAGTGCTCTCGTTTATCATCTTCTTTGCGGGCGCCCAGCTGGCTTATTCCACCATACGGATCCTGGTGGCCGGAACCTCCATGGAGACCCCCGGCAAGCTTGCCATCTGGGTCACTCTGATTTCAATTGTTGGAAAATTGATTCTTACTCTTTTTCTTTCCCGAACAGGTAAAAAGGTAGAAAGTACCATGCTTATTGCCAATGCCAGAAATATGCGTAATGATATCCTTCTCTCCCTGAGCGTCCTGGCCAGTCTTTTTTTTACGTTGATCCTGAAAGAACCCCTCATCGACCGCATCATTGCCCTTTTGATTAGCCTGTTTATAATGTATGTAGGATTTCGGATCTTTATGAAAACCAATATCGACCTGATGGATGGCATCGATAATACCGGGGTCTACGATAAACTTTTCGAATCGGTTCGTTCCGTTGAGGGCGCCCATAATCCGCACCGGGTAAGGGCGCGGAAAATTGGGCATTACTATATGATCAACCTCGATATCGAGGTTGATCCTGAGCTAAGTGTTAAAGATGCGCATGATATCGCCAAAAATGTGGAGAACAGCATTAAATCGAACCTTCGCAACATATACGATGTTATGGTTCATGTGGAACCTCTCGGCAACCTGGAGGAGGATGAGAAGTATGGCATTACTGAAACAGAAATTCAAAATCAAAATATAAATAGATGATTACCCGGGAAAGACTCATGTACAGGGTGATACTTGAGAATCTTCAGCTTCTGCCCATTCTGCCCCGATTCAACCTGAAACCCGGCTTTGGAGAACTTAGTGTGGATGAGGTGTGCCAGGCACATGAGGTGAACACAGATTTTTTTCTTGAAATTGCCAATGCTTACCTGGATGAATTATATATCCCCGGAGAAGGCCTATCTCTCTTCTCTCTTGATACCATGGTGAACTATATTACATCGACACACACTTACTATACAGATATTGCCTTGCCCACGGTAGAGGAAAAAATACACCGGCTAATGGAAGGCTCTAAGCTTTCAGAAAAGGAAATCCACCTGGTTACCAACTTTTTCAATGACTACAAGAAGGATTTTATGGCCCATATCACCCAGGAAGAGGAGCATATTCTGCCTTATGTGCTTGAACTGGAAAGGCAATCTGGCCTGGAGAAGCCCGATCCCGGGTTTATACAAAAGCTTCAAAGCTACTCCATCAGTGAATTTGAAAAAGAGCACGACCGTTTGGAAATCAGTCTAAAGCATCTTTCTGAACTAATCATCAAATACCTGCCTCCCTTTGATGATCTTCACCTGTGCCACGAGGTTCTCAATGAGCTGGCCGGACTGATGAAAGACCTGGTGGATCATGCCGATGTAGAAGATAAGGTGTTGATTCCCCGGGTTGCCGAGTTGGAAGTCTCTCTACTTAATAGCGCAAACTCTGTATGAGAATATCTGGTTTCATACTGGTTATAGACTCCTACCTGGTGCGCTTGGGGGTAGTCGCCATACTAAATCGCATTCAGGGTGTAAGAGTTCTGAAGGAATTTGGCGCAGGCGATCCCTTTGAAGCCTACCTGAAGAGCCACCCGGTGGACTATATTATCATGAGTCAGTCTGAATTTGACCGCTCGCTTGAGCTTTTCATAGCCAAACCCGAACTGCTTGAGAAAACAGCTCTTCTCCAAGACACTCCCAAAGAAAATTTTACTTCAGGTTTGCCGCCACATGATGTACACACTACCATTCACCTGCTGGAAGAAAAAGAGGCCATTATCCAAAAAATCCGGCTTCTGATTGACAATCGGGATCAAAGGAGCTTAGAAACCCATTCCATGGAGCTTTCTCCGCGTGAAACAACTATTGTCAGACTGGTCTCCCTGGGACTAACAAACCGGCAGATTGCTGAAAAGTTGTTCTTGTCTGCTCATACGGTGATGACGCACCGGAAAAATATCAGCGGCAAGCTGGGAATCAAATCTGTTTCCGGGTTAACCGTCTATGCCATTGTAAATAACATCATCACCATTGAAGAAGTAAGCTCTTTACCTGCTAAGTAATGTGTATATTTGTCAAAAATAAATTCTTTTAAAATGGCTGAAAAGAAAACCAATGTAAATGCTTTGTACGGAGTCCTCGGCCTGCTGGTAGTTGTCCTGGCCGTTGCCGTTTACATGCTGCTTGATACTCGAAAAAACCTGAACCTGGTTTCCGATGATCTGGCTGAAAAAACGGAATTTTTTCGTGTCGAAAAAGATTCCCTGGAAGGGGAATTGCGTAACATCTACTTCAGATACGACACCCTTGAAACCAATAGCCTGGAACTGCAGGTGGAGATGCAACAACAGAAGGAGAAAATTGAAAAACTGATCTCCATGCAGGCGGAAGACGCCTACAAGATCCGCATGTACCGGAAAGAAATGGAGACACTGCGATCTGTTTTACGGAGTTATATTGTTCAGATCGATTCCCTGAATATGCAAAACCAGGAATTGATGGCTGAAAATAAACAGTTGCGAAACACCGAATTACGCCTGAGTACCGAAAAGGAGCAACTTGAAAAGGATAAAACCCAGCTGGAGGAGATCAAGGATCTGGCTACCACTCTTCAGGCATCCCTGATGGACCTGGTAATGCTAAACAAACGCGACAAAAAGTCCGACAGGATCAGAACAGCCGTAAAAGTAAGGATCGATTTTGTGCTCCGGGCCAACAATGTAGCCATCGCTGGTGAGAAAAAGATCTTTCTTCGCATTATCAGACCCGACCAGGTGGTACTGGGGTCGCCAGAGTTGGAGATGATTAATATTGACGGGGAGCTGGTTCCTGCCTCCGCTTCCAGGGTAATAAATTACGAAAACGAAGATCTTCCTGTTTCAATTTTCTGGGCCAACGACGGGGAGATTGTACCTGGGGAACATGTCGTGGAGCTCTACTCGGAGGGAAAATTAATCGGAACAGCGTCATTCGTACTTAAATAAATCTCTAATCCTGGCATGAACATCGGTATAATTATTGGCCGGATCGGTGGCGTTGATGGCGTTGCACTAGAGACTGAGAAGTGGATCGATGTCCTGAAAGCAATGGGACACCAGGTGTTCACTCTCTCGGGACAGTTCCAGGAGCGTCCTATGGACCCGGATACAGAGACCCTGGTTCCGGAAATGTCCTTTTTCTCTCCGGAAAGTTTCTGGAGTCAGAAAAAGGCTTTTTTCTACCCCGAAACCAACCTGGAAGAGCTGATTGAGCATCTGAATCTCTATTCAAAGGTGATTTATAAAAAGATCATGCTCTGGATAAAGGAGCGGAACATCCAATTGATTATCTCTGAAAATGCCTCGGCCCTTCCCTCCCACCTTGAAATGGGAATGGCTATCAACAAAGCGGTACACAAGAGCGGATTACCCACTATTACGCACGACCATGATTTTGCCTGGGAGCGTGGCGACAGGTATCTTTCACCTCACAGAGAAATTAATGATTTTGTTTCGGAGGTTTTTCCCCTGCGGGCTCCCAATTCCATACATGCAGTAATTAACACCCATGCTGCCAATACAATAAAAGAACGTTTCGGTCGTGAAGCGATCAATGTTCCCAATGTGATGAATTTCGATCAGCCTTTTGGTTTACCTAATCAAAAAAATGAAAATCTGGCCAAACATATGGGCTTCGGCAAGACGGACCTGTTTCTTTTCCAGATCACCCGGATCGTCAGACGCAAAGGGATTGAATCGGCCATACGCCTGGTGCATGAGCTTAAAGACAAAAATATTAAGCTGATCATTACCGGTAATTATGCAGATGACGCCGGTAGCGCCTACTACAACGAGCTGGTAAACCAGATACATGAACTAAAACTGGGCGAACAGATCAGCTTTGCCTACCACCTGTTTCATAATAAAGGACTCTCCAATGGAGATGGTGAGGTACGTTTTTCTTTATCAGACGCCTATGCCAGGGCGACGGCCTGTACCTATTTCAGCACCTATGAAGGTTTTGGCAATGCCTTCGTGGAGTCGGTACTGGCCAGGCGGCCCATCTTCGTTAACAATTACGAACCGGTCTATATGCCTGACATAGGCAGCAAGGGGTTTAAAACTGTTATGATTGAGAACGGCGAGCTTAGCGGGGAGGCTGTCAGCGCCATGGCAGAAGTTATCTATAATCCTGCGCTGGCAGCGGAGATTGCTGAATATAATTTCGAGCTCGGTAGAAGATTTTTCTCTTACGATACCCTTCGGGAAAAATTAGAACAACTGATTGGAAAAGCTGTGGCGGCAGCGGGAGCCTAATCCATAAACAGGGCCCTGAGTATATGATCGGTGATCAGCCAATGTCCGGGCTCGATAACCAGTCTTCCCGCCATAACAGACATGCTGCCTTTTTCAAGAAAGGCCTGTGCCTGTTTTTCAAAATGCAGGCGAAATCCCGGGCCAAACACCTCCTCGATATGTGCAGGATCAGCCCCCCATTTGGTTCTCAGTGAAGTAATCAGATAGTCGTGGTAAAGCTCCTTGCTTGTGAGATGTTCTGTTTCCCCGATGTCTTCTCCGGTGCTTATACGATCCATATATTTTTTTAATGTGGAGATGTTCCAGCTTCGTCGCTCACCGTCATAGGAGTGAGCCGAGGGGCCCAGGCCCAGATAGCTTTGGCCTGACCAGTAAAGCATATTGTGCTTCGATACAATTCCCTTTCGACCAAAATTAGATAACTCATAATGGTCAAAGCCTGCGGAAAGTAATTTCTCCCTCAGAATCCTGTACTGTTCGACACTTTCCTCCTCTGGTACGGGTAGCAATTTTCCCTTTTTTCTCCAGTGGTCAAAGACGGTTCCAGGCTCAAAAGTGAGGTGGTAAGCTGAAAGATGGGAAACCGGCAGGGAGAGGGCTTTCTCAATGTTCTCTTCCCATTCTGCAGAGCTCTGGCCGGGAATTCCATATATGAGGTCCATTGTAATATTATCAAAGCCTTCGGAGCTGGCCTGGCGGACCGAGGCTTCTGCCTGTTCAGCAGTATGGGACCGCCGCATGATTTCCAAATCTCTTTCATGAAAGGACTGGACCCCTATACTCAGGCGGTTGAATCCCAACTGACGCAACTTCTTTATTGTAGTCACATCCAGGTCGTCCGGATTACACTCGATGGTCCATTCGGGCTTCTCCTGAAATGTATGGTAGCTGTGAATGGCCTTAAGGATTTTTTCAAGCTGTGGGGCGGACAACAGAGATGGGGTTCCCCCTCCCAGGTAGAGGGTCTCCAGGTTGCGGCCGCCATTCTTTTCTCCCTTCAGCCTGATTTCCTTTACCAGCGCATCAACGAAATTGTCCAGGTAGTGCAGGCTTATTGAAAAATAAAAGTCGCAATATCTACACGCTTTCCGACAGAATGGAATATGAATGTAGATGCCCCGCATAACTTACTCCTCGATAAACCCGATAATAGCATTGGAAACTGCCCGGGGCTCCGGGGAGAGGGCATACACATCCTGTTCATACTTACTGTTATAGGGAGAAATGTTCAGGGTTCTTCCGCCCACCACCAGGGTACTGCTGCCCCCGGGATCAAAACCCATGGCCCGGTCCATCCCGTGCTTATGAAGGATCTCTGCCATATCCTGATGGGTGGCACCCACCGATTCCCTGATCCTTCCATTGACGGTCAGTACGGCCAGTTCGTTTTTTTGGTTTATTCCCACTGCAATTTTGGGTCCGCGCATTTCTGTATAATCCAGCCTTGCCGCCTGAGTGCGAATCGAGTTGATGTGTTTCCAACCCTCAAATTCCATATCAATACAACACCTTCCCTGATCCAGGAGCATGGGCCCTGCCTCCACGGCATGTTTCACCTCTTCCAATCCAGGAACCATAAGTTCCAGGATTTCTCCCGGCTTTAATCCATCTGGAACATCATGTGGATCCATGGCCAGCGTCAGCCCCACGGGCACGATGCTTACCTGTTCCCCTTTGCTGGTTTCCAGCACCTCCTTTACCACATTCCCCGAAAGACGTATGATGGTCCTGCCTTCTCCTTCGATGAGCTCTTTCGTATACATCAAATCATAGTAGGCCGGCTTACCCCCCTTCCCGGTACTGTTATAAGCACCCTTGTCAAAGGTGATCTTATGCTCTTTCCAGCTTAGCTTCAATCCCTCTCTGCAGTTTACCCGTTGAATATCAATACGGCCATCTTTATAAACAAGTAGTGCCGGTTTGTTGAAGAGGGGGGCCGAGCTCATAATCCCTCCTGTAATCAACAGTCCCAGGGGAGAGCCAATATAGGTTTCTGGGAGTCCCAACTTTCCCACCAGTTCCGGATTGAGTATGTAACCACCATTCCACGCAATCTGTGCTGTTTTGCCTGTTTGTCTTTTGAAAGCACTCACAAACTGGCCCACGGTCCTGGGCCGGTCGGGGGTGGATACAGCCCTAAAATCCCACTGCTCCTCTTTGAAATTTAAAATTGCAAGGGCGCCATTGTATGGCATGCCGTCGGCAAAAAGGCCACTCAGGAAGCTAAAGGTAACCGGTCCTTTAGTCGTCTCCCGTTTATCCAGGGTGCTTAGCACGTGTAAGAGCGGGCTTCCTTGAATTGCAGCATCTTCGCGAATGGCCGATAACACCGCCTCTTCTCCCAGATTTTTAGCAAGCCTTTTATATAGTTCGCTTTTCATCCCCCGGTCAAAATCTTTGGCTGTCTGCACCGGGGCGGGAAATGAAAGGGTGGCTCTCACGCCCGCCGGTACAAATTGAATATAGCCACTGGAAAGAGGGATGCCCATCATATGGGCCGTTAACTCATTGTTCACCTTTCCAATATGAAAGCGGTCCATATCAACCAGATCGGTCATCATGGCTGCATTGCTGCGATTGGTCAGAATATAACCATTTTGATCCTTGATCGTTCTCAACACCTTTAAGGCCAGATTGCCCAGCTGTGGGAAATGGATGCCCACGCAAACCTGTTTTGTCCGAATAATCTGGATTACCTTAAACTCATATAGTAACTTAAGCTCTTCAGATATGCCATGGATAATATAATCGGTGATCTCATCCTTATTCAGCTGTTTCCCAAGATTTCTTTCCTGGGCAAAAATATAAACAGGCTGTAGTTTTGAAGCCTCTCTCTCCAAAAGCTCCCGGGTGATCATCTCCTCAAGAGGGAGGCGCATTCTGGAACGAATGGACTGCAGGGCAAAGAATTCCAGTTCGTACATTATGTAGGCGCCCGGGAAATATGCAATGGGCCGGTTTTCCCTGAGTCGTTCTATCAATCGCCTCCTGTTATCTATGCCCAGGTAGGAACTCCCTGTTAGCTGCATAAGGGCCAGGTTCCAGTCGGTGAAAAATTGCGGACTCAGATCCACCTTATTAAGGGGTGTGGGTTGTACAATGCTTATATAGAGCAAATTAATAAGGCCGGTAAGCTCCTGGAAGGTGTAATCCTGGTAGGGATAATGATAGCTGTTGCGATGCCGGTAAGCCATGGAATGGTCGTGCTGGATTTGTACGCTTCCTTCCCTGTACTCAAACAGGGTTTCCACCGCATTATAAAACCGCTTGATAATCTTTTCTGGTACATAACCTGAATCGGGATCGTTGCTAATAATGGAGCGGGAAAAGTGAAAGGCCATGCCCCTGATACGCTGTTGTTCTATGCGGAAAAAGCTGGGATCAATAAGTGATTTCAACATAAACATAAACCCTAGCTTCGAATAGCCGGGAAGGTACTGCCTATGCCTGGTATCCAGCAGTGCGTGGAGATGTTCGTTGGAAAAACCAACCATTTCCCGGTAATCATCCAGACTTTCGCGGACAATTCTCAGAATTTTTTCATTCCCCCGTAACTGTTGGAACAGCCCTTGCAGAACCCGGTACAGATTTTCATTGAGTGCGTCCAGGCTGTATCTTTTCAGGACCACCCGTTGATTATGCCTGGTTTCATCGGTATAGCGGTTAGGAAAAAAGATCCGGTCCGCGATCCGTCTAACCATATTATCTGAGATTCTTTTCCCTTTAAACTCCAGTACCTTCAAACGGTCACGTTCCCCCAGGTGTTCGCCTATCACATCTGAATAGACCTTTTCGGGTTCATACCTTCTGCAGAAAATAGGGGTTCCGCAGGCTGTTGCCTCAATTATGGGCAGTCCCCTCCCCTCTGTTTTGCTGGGCAAGAGCACCAGCGAAGAGATATTATAGAGCTCCGCTATCCCTGCCGGATTCTCAAATTTCTCCTTAAAAGCTTCCCGGTCAAGTTCACCAAACAAGAACGCCAGGTATACCCGTTTCTTTAATTCTGGATCAAGCTCATTGAGAAGATCCCTGAAGCGCTCAATCAGTTTTTTGTAATACCCATAATGTCCGGACGCGATGGGCCCGCTAATCAGGAGGGTCATTTTCATGTGGGAAGTCTTCCTGAACCTCAATATCATCTCTTCCTCCTGGAACATTTTCAACAAGAGGTTGAAAGATGTTTCTATCCTTTTCCTGGATATAATCCTTGTGGGCTGCAGGAGTATTATGTTCTCCTTGATAAACCCTTCCACCCGGGTGGTGCGATCCCCGATCAGAACAGGTTGCGGGTACTTCTCTGCCACCAGCTCTTTTGCAAGTACATCCTCAACAGAATAGCTCAACAGTTGCTCCCCATACCTCGACAGTATATTCTCCAGTTGAATAAAGGTATTTATGTTCTTACGCTTGTCGCTCTTTGTATACTGGGTTGTGTCCACCGCGGTCCCGATCTCCATTACGTTAGCCGGGTTGTGGCCGTTCTGGCGAACCAGGTGTTCGGACTGTCCCTTATTGATATTTACATTGATCCATGTTCGTGATTGCCACGGATACAGCATTTCAATGATCGAAAAGACCTCCCCCAGGTGACAGTTGGTGAAGAAGAAATCCCGGGGTCCCGGCCGGCTCCCTGACTTCTCCCTGTCGGAGCTGCACATGCCTCCCTCCCAGTAGAAATCGTGGTTATTGTTGATTACCGGAATCTTCAAAAATTCAGATAAGAGAACCAGGGCCAGGGCATAAGCCACATTCCCCGGATTGGAACAGACATTGAGAATATAGAGCAGGCTAATTCCCTCCTCCTCAATATAACGCCCCAGTTTTTCCACAATATCAAGCGTCTGGCTCCACAATTTCCCGATAAGTGCATTATAAACGGGACCGCCGCGCTCAAGTTTAGTAAAATAGAAATCCTGGTAAAGCTCCCAATCATTAAACCCGGCCAGTTCGGGTATCTCCTTTTGCATATAATCCTTCTGGATAAAGGGGACCGTTTTAGAGTCAATTTCCCCTGCAATGTAGTGTATTGGAATTCCCGGGATATTGCGCCTCATCAGGGATGCATACTTATCCACCTCAACGGTCACTCCATCGACCATATAGTGAAAGGTAAGGAAAGCCACTCCTCCTGTTCTTAACTCCTCTTTGAAATCATCGTAATTTCCGTCCCGCTGTATGGAAGGATAGGCTTTTTCTTCCTTGAACCTATCAAGGAAAATTCCCAGATCGAACCAGGTTTCAATAAGCTCCCCATGCAGGAAAGCGAGTAGTTTATCTATTTTCATTGAAAATAATTATCATCTTTGTGCAGGCAGAAGAATGCCTTCCTGATATGCTAAGGTACGTGTTCCAATATAAATTTTCCATTCTGCTGGCTCTAATAATTGCTTTGTTAAGCCTGGCTCCCGCCAGTGCTTTTCCTGTAAGTTCGGTTTATTATATCCCTTATATCGATAAGATTATCCATATTTTAATGTATTCCCCTTTCGGTTTTGTGGCCCTGATGGAAAGCCGATGCACACGTCAATGCCCTAGATTGCATTTTTTTATTCTCCTTGCCATCTTTCTGGTCAGCGCTTTGATCGAGGTCTTACAGGCCACTGTTGTGTTATCCCGTGGGGCCGAATGGGTCGATTTGCTGGCAAATTTATCAGGTCTTGTGGCCAGTTATCTGGCCTTTCGGCTTATTGGAGGATTCCGAATATTTCGCTTCCTTAAATCCTGATTCGTTCTTCTCTTTCCCTGAATTCAGACACCAGGTCGGCAATGGTTTCTGCTCTAAGCGCGGTTTTTACCTGGTTTCTTATATGGGCTAACTTGTGATGCACACTGCAGGGCTCGATGGCTTCGCAAGTGGTGGCTTTAATCACGCAATTTCCTAGATTTTCTTTTCCTTCTATAGCTTCAGCTACATCGAGCATGGTAATATCAATGGCTGGTTTCGTTAAATAAAACCCTCCATTTGGGCCTTTAGTAGAGCCCAGCAGTTTGTTTTGTACAAGAAGCTGTACAATCTTACTAAGAAAATGTTCAGGAATATCCAGGTCTGTTATCATTTGTTTAATTCCTACCTTTTTTTCAGGAGAAGAGTAAAGTTCAAGATAGACCAGGGCCCTGATGGCAAAATTGCTAGTATTGGATAACATATTCTATTTCCTTAGGGGAATGTTAGAAATTCTTGCATCATGCCTTCCCCCCTCATATTCAGTCTCCAGAAAAGCATCTACAATCTCAATAGCTGTCTCCAGGTCAATATACCTGGCGGGGATGGAGCAGATGTTTGCGTCATTGTGGCTTCTTGCTATCCCTGAAATCTCTCTGTTCCAACACAATGCGCCTCTAATCCCCTGGTGTTTATTGGTAACCATATTGATCCCGTTTCCGCTGCCGCAGAGAGAGAAGCCCATGTCGTACCTATTCGACTCAACAGCTTCGGCCAAAGGGTGTCCAAAATCGGGGTAATTTACTGCCTTGGTGGAATCTGTTCCGAAATCCATTAGCTCATACCCTTTCTCTTCCAGATATTTAATTATCGAAAGTTTCATCTGATATCCAGCATGATCCGAGGCAATGGCGAGGATTCTTTTCATAAGCTACTTTTTTAACAATTCTACTGTTAATTTGTTGTTCATTGATTTTAAAAAACACACACTTGCTCGGCTCCTCCATCTTAAGCCGTGAATTAAGCTAACTTTACCATGAAAAATAAACAGATTGTCAACAGTCATTATCTTTGTTCCGGAGATATTTTTATTAAGTAAGCCTGATGCTAACAGGTGTTAATTTTTTTTGTAACATGCCAGTATTCAAAACTTAACAAATATCCCGGTTGTTAATAGAGTGTGGTTAACCATTCAATAATTGATTATGCAAAGATACTTTCTGTTTTTTTAAAACAGAATCAACCGCCTATCATCATCATTAGATAGATTTATACTTTAATATATTAATAATAATATAAGATGAGTATTGTGAATAAATCAAAAATGGAGAACTTGGGTTTTATAGACCTTGATGTGGATAAGTCTCTCAATATTGTTGATGAGATCAACCGTATGAGAAAAGAGAAGAACGCAGTGATTCTGGCTCATTTTTACCAGGAGGGTGAAATACAGGATATTGCTGATTTTGTTGGAGACAGCCTGGGTTTGTCACAACAGGCGGCAGCCACAGAAGCAGATATTATTCTCTTTGCCGGAGTTCATTTTATGGCAGAAACAGCCAAGATTCTGGCACCGGAAAAAAAGGTCCTGATCCCGGATCTGCAGGCTGGTTGTTCCCTTGCCGAATCCTGTCCACCGGAAGAATTTGCAGCATTTAAAAAGAATAATCCCGGCCATACAGTTATCTCCTATGTGAATACCACCGCAGAAATTAAGGCACTTACCGACATCATTTGTACCTCAAGCAATGCTCTTCAGATTGTAGAGAGTCTTCCCAGGGATGAAAAAATTATATTTGCACCTGACAGAAACCTGGGTAACTATATAAAAAGTATGACAGGAAGAGAAATGCTTATTTGGGATGGAGCCTGTCATGTACATGAGGAGTTCAGCCTGGAAAGAATTCTTGAGCTGAAGAATGAATACCCTGATGCTCAAATAATTGCACATCCCGAATGTGAAAAACAAATTCTAATTGTCGCAGATCATATTGGATCTACCACGTCGCTGTTGAATTATACAATTAAGGACAGTGGAAAGGCTTATATTGTGGCAACAGAATCGGGTATTCTTCACCAGATGAGGAAGTCCAGTCCTGGTAAAAACTTTATTCCTGCACCACCCAAGGATTCGACCTGTGCATGCAATGATTGCAAATTTATGAAACTGATTTCCCTTAAAAAGATCTATAATACTTTGAAGTATGAGCTTCCTGAAATAACTTTGGAACAGGATTTGATGGATAGGGCAAGAGGATCGATAGTCAGAATGCTCGATATATCAAATCGTCTACATCTATAAGCTACCTTCATGTTTAAAAGGTTTATTCAATATATGTTACCGGTCCTGTTTTTAGGAATCTGGCATATGCAACTTTCTGGCCAGGGAGAGGAAGTTGAAAATGGTTTCGTTCAGTTTTTTTATCCCAACGATCAGGTATCAAGTGAAGGCATGATGAGGGATGGAAAACCTGATGCTTACTGGCGAACATATTATGTAACCGGGGTTATTAAATCGGAAGGGAATCGAACCAATTTTTTGCTTGACAGCGTGTGGAACTTTTATAACCAGGCGGGAGAGCTGACTGAGCAGATCTCTTACAAGATTGGAGAGAGAAGTGGATATTCTAATAAGTATATCTTCAACAATCCCCAAAATCCAGGGCAACCAACCTTGATTTCCAGTGAGTTATATGTGATGGGTAAAAAAGAAGGGTCTTCGTTTTACTATCATCCTACCGGGGAATTGAAGTTGATGGTGTTTTATAAGGATGGGAAAAAGCAGGGATTATCAAGAGAGTTTTCAAAGGATAGTACACTGATTACTGTGGTTCTGTACAAGGACAATTATGTCACCGACAGGGAACGGGTGAATAGAACAGATGAGGGAGGAAACAAACAGGGCACTTTCAGGGAGTACTATGAAAACGGGCGCATTAAAAAGGAAGAACATTACCTGGATAATAATCTTCATGGCTACTACCGGGAGTTTGACGGAAGAGGAGAACTGGTCATGGCCATGCGTTATGAGCGTGGGACAATTGTGGAAGAGATTGATGAGGATATGAAGGAGCTACTGGATATGAAAAGCACCTATGATCAACAAGGAAGACTCATCTTTACTGGAGGATACAAAGAGGGAGTGCCCGTGGGAATTCACCGATTCTTTGATACAGCCGAGGTGGTTGTCAATGCACATCTCTATAATGAACTGGGACAGAAAGTTTCAGAAGGCATCATTGATGAACAGGGAAACCGAAAGGGTGCCTGGACTGACTTTTACTCCACGGGGGAGGTACGGGCAAAAGGTAACTATCTTAACAATCAACGATCAGGAAGATGGAGCTACTATTTTGGCAAGGGGGCCATTGAGCAGAAGGGGCGATTTGAAAGAGACAGGTATATGGGATTATGGAACTGGTATTATCCAAATGGTAACACATGGAGAGAAGAGAGCTACTTTAACGGAAGAGAAGATGGGATGTTTGTGGAGTATGATCCTGTAGGAAATATTCTTACCAAAGGTGATTATATTGGAGGGGAAAAGGAAGGAGAATGGATTTACCAGGTAGGAGATCATGAGGAAAGGGGAAGCTATGTGATAGGCCTGAGGGAGGGTACATGGAAGTATTATTATCCCGACAGGGCTTTAAAATATGAAGGTTCGTATTCACAGGGCAATCCAGATAAAAGACACAAGTACTATTATCCGGATGGCACCCTGAAAGAAGAGCAGTATTATGAGTTGGGTATCCGGGAGAAAAACTGGAAAAAGTATGATGAAGAGGGAAATCTGGACATGACCATCACCTACAAGAATAATGAGGAGCAGCGTATAAATGGAGTCAAAATCAAGCTTCCGGAAAGTGAAATTAAACTAATTCGTTAATGGACGTATGGAAGAAGATTTTGAATTCAGAGAAAAAGATTTAACGGATGCCGACCTGGAGATAGAAGCACGATTGAGGCCTGCTGCGTTTTTAGATTTTGATGGTCAGCAGAAGATTGTTGATAATTTGAAAATTTTTGTTGAGGCGGCCCGCTTGCGGGATGAGGCACTGGATCATGTGTTGTTGCACGGACCTCCTGGATTAGGAAAAACCACCCTGGCACTTATCATAGCCAATGAAATGGAGGTGGGTATAAAAATTACATCCGGACCCGTACTTGATAAACCGGGAGATCTGGCCGGGCTGCTTACAGGGCTGGAAGAAGGAGATGTATTGTTTATCGATGAGATCCACCGGCTCTCACCTGTCGTGGAGGAGTATCTCTACTCTGCCATGGAGGATTATTTTATCGATATCATGATTGATAAGGGGCCGGCGGCACGGTCGGTACAACTTACTTTACAACCCTTTACCTTAATTGGAGCCACCACCAGGTCGGGTTTGTTAACAGGTCCACTTCGGGCCCGGTTTGGAATTAATTCCCTGTTGGAGTATTACGATGCAGATATATTAAACGGGATTGTAAAAAGATCTTCGGGGATATTAAAAGTGGAGATAAAGGGAGATGCTGCGCTTGAAATTGCTTCAAGAAGCCGGGGAACTCCCAGAATTGCCAATGCATTGTTGAGAAGAATAAGGGATTTTGCCCAGGTGAAAGGGAGTGGAATAATTGATATGGAGATTACCAAGTATGGTCTGGATGCTTTAAATATAGACCGTTCGGGGCTGGATGAGATGGACAATAAAATTCTTAATACGATTATTGATAAATTTCAAGGCGGTCCGGTAGGTTTAAATACCATTGCTACTGCAGTTGGTGAAGAGGCGGGAACCATTGAAGAGGTGTACGAACCCTTCCTGATCAAAGAGGGTTATATCAAGCGGACACCCAGGGGAAGAGAGGTTACCAGGATTGCATATGAACACCTTGGCAAATATCCTGATAGCCAGAACTTTTTATTTTGATATTTTATATATATTTGTGGGGAATTGAAACCGTTGCAGCTATGTTAGGAACTTTATTGAAGAATGCCGGACTTCTGATTATTCTGATTGGTGTAATCATTCTGGGAATTGTGGTTTTTGCTGGATCCCAGACCAATGCTTCTCTTGCGCTTAGCCTCGTGTTAATCATTGTTGGCCTTATTGGCCATATTGTTATCGGCAAAATGCTTGAGTAATTTACCAAGTCATATATTGGCAATGTACTTCAATCCTGGCTTGTCCAGGATTTTTATTTTTCGCCCATTTATTTCGATGTAAGCCTGGGATTTAAATTCCGAAAGCAAGCGTATTATAGATTCTGTTGCGGTGCCAACAATATTGGAAAGCTCCTCTCGGGTTAGTGATATATTAAGCACTCCTTGCGAATCTTCACCAAATTCATCCTCCAGGTGAATCAAAATCTCTGCCAGCCTTTCCTTTACTGTTTTTTGAGCTATATCGGTTATATAGGAGTTGGCTTCACCAAGTTCTTTACAGGTTAATTTCATCAATTCAACAGCGAAGTTGCCATTAGTCTTTACAAGATTGAGAAGTATTTCTGTGGGAATATGACACAGCACAGCCTCTTCGATTACCTCTGTGGTAGTACAGGCCGGCTCATTGCTTACCACCGATCGGTACCCAATAATATCGCCCGGTTTGGCGAATCTGATAATCTGCTCTTTCCCATCAATTCCGGTCTGATATATTTTAATTATACCGGATTGGACACAACAGAATCCCTTCATTCGATTCCCTTCCTGGTAAACGATCGAACCTCTTTTGTAAGTTTCTGTTATCTTGTTGAGCATAATCTCCTGTAGTTCCTGTTCCACAAGATGTCGAAATAGAGGATGTGTCCGAATGGTGCAGGAATCACAGCTTAAATCAAAAGGATCGTCATGCATCGAGCTAAAGTATTTAAGTCAAAAATAATTAAATATGCATTGAAAAAATAGAGCAATGAAAGAAACAATCACAACAAAATGGCTTAGCGACCTAGCCTTTGAAGGAGAAGTGGACGGACATAAGATCTATATGGATTCATCCATGGAACACGGAGGGAAGAATACCGGACCAAGACCTAAACCCCTGATGATGATTGCTCTGGCCGGCTGTACCGGCATGGATGTGGCATCCATACTTAAAAAAATGAAGATGGATTTTGAGGAATTCTCCATTGAAGTTGAGGGCGATGTTACTGAAGATCACCCCAAGAGATTTGAAGGGATGAAGGTCATCTACAGATTTATTGGAAAGGATATCAACAGAAAAAGTGTGGAGAAAGCAGTGAATCTTTCCGTCACAAGGTATTGCGGGGTGTCGGCCAATTACGAAAAGGCCTTTCCCATTACCCACGAAATCATCATTGAAGAGTAGCAAAGCTAAATAAGCACTTCACGATAAAATAGCCCTTTAAAAACATAGAGCTTAGTAGGCCGCTTTGAATTGCTCCAGAAAACGGATATCATTCTCGAAGTAAAGCCTTAGATCCTTTACCTGGTATTTGAGCATGGCAACACGCTCGACACCCATTCCAAAGGCAAAACCCGTGTATTTTTTAGAATCAATCTCATTGAATTCCAGAACATTGGGATCGACCATACCACAACCAAGGATTTCCAGCCAACCGGTGTACTTACACACGTTACACCCCTTTCCCCCACAGATCTGACAAGAAATGTCCATCTCTGCCGAGGGTTCGGTGAATGGAAAAAATGAGGGGCGAAGACGAATCTCCACATGCTTTCCAAACATCTCACGGGCAAAATAGAGCAAGGTCTGTTTCAGGTCGGCAAATGAGACGTTTTCGTCAATATAAAGACCCTCAACCTGGTGGAAAATACAGTGAGCCCTGGCCGAAATGGCTTCATTTCTGAAAACCCTGCCAGGAGATATGGTTCGAATGGGCAGCGACTCATTTTCCATAACCCTTACCTGCACAGAAGAAGTATGCGTTCTGAGCAGGATATCGGGATCTTTTTCAATAAAGAAAGTATCCTGCATATCACGTGCGGGATGTTCCGGCGGAAAGTTCAGAGAAGAAAACACATGCCAGTCATCTTCTATTTCGGGACCTTCCGAAATGGTATAGCCCAACCTTCCAAAAATGGAGATGATTTCATTTCGCACGATGGAGATGGGGTGTCTTGCCCCGGCCTGAACCGGCGGACCAGGCAGGGTAAGATCACGGGCGTCATCGTCGCCGCCATCCTCAGAAATATCTGCCAGCAGCTGTTCTATTTTAGTGCTAATAAACTGCTTCAGCTCATTGATCTTTTGCCCCACCTCTCGCTTCTGGTCGGCAGGAACGTCCTTAAAGCTTCTGAATAATTCTGAAAGAATACCCTTTTTACCAAGGTAATGGATCCTGAACTGTTCAAGCTCTTCCTTCGTGTCTGCTTTGAACCGACCAGCCTCTTCAAGGATCTTATCAATATTGTGAAGCATATCTGTTTGAATTAGAGGTACAAAAGTATAAAAAACAAGCTTATTTGATAAGGGAAATGGAATAGATTACATCTTCAATGGGCCGGTTGTAGGCATCGATAGGACTTAAGGCGATGGCATCAATGATCTCCAGACCCTCCACCACTTCACCAAAAACAGTATAAGCCCCATCCAGGTGCGGTGTTCCGCCAAGCGTCATGTAAATTTCAGCTGTCTCCTCGGTAAAACTGGCCATCCCCCTTTGGGTGAGTATATCGATCTCTTCAGGCGTAAGCACCCTGCCCTGCACCAGGTAAAACTGAGAACCATTTGAAGCCTGCTCCGGATTGACAGAGTCCCCCTTTCGGGCTGCAGCAAGAGCCCCCTTCTTATGTATCAAACCTTTATGAAATTCAGCAGGAACCGTATATCCCGGACTTCCCGTACCCAAACGCTGACCTTTTTCTGCACCGGTGGAGTGTGGATCACCACCCTGGATCATGAAATCCTTGATCACCCGATGAAAAAGCTGATCCTTATAGAATCCCTCTTTGCATAGTTTGATCATGTTATCGCGGTGAGCGGGTGTTTCATTATAGAGCTTGATGACCATATCGCCCAGACTGGTCTCGATTTTTATGAGTTGCTCACTTTTCGTATTCTGTGCCTTAGCTGGTGCCGAAAGAAATATGAGTGTTATTGTTATGTAAACTATCGGTTCGAACAGATAACTCTTCAACATAATTGATGTATTTTTAATATAGAATAGTCCTGCAAAGATATAATGAATGTTGAAAAAGTATTTCATACTCTGTATAATTGGTTTTATTCCCCTATTTGCTCAAGGACAGTCTGTTGGACTTGTACTCAGCGGAGGGGGAGTAAAAGGACTGGCGCATATAGGGGTGATCAAAGCCCTGGAAGAGAACAGGATCCCCATAGACTATATAGGAGGAACCTCCATGGGGGCTATTATCGGGGCTTGTTATGCCATGGGCATGAGCACGGATGAAATGATTGAGATTATCAGCTCGGATGAGTTTGGGTACTGGATGAGTGGAAAGATGGAAGAGGAGTATAAATACTATTTTAAAGCTGAAGAATCCGCCCCGGATATTTTGAATATTGGAATCGATCTGAAAGATACTGTTCCAAAAACAAGGTTGCCATTAAGCGTTATCCCAAACCACTTGATGGATTTTGCTTTTATGGAGATCTTTTCCAGTGCCAGTGCGGCCGCAGGTTATAATTTTGATAGCCTGTTTGTTCCATTTTTATGCAATGCTGTAGATATTAGCAATAGCAGGGAAGTTGTATTCAGAAAGGGAGACCTGTCTCAGGCGGTCAGGGCCTCCATGACTGTTCCTCTTTACTTCCGCCCCATCGTGATGGATGGAAATATCATGTATGATGGCGGCATCTACAATAACTTTCCGCTGCAACATGTCCTGTCTCAATTTAATCCTGATGTGGTAATTGGAAGCAAGGCGGCTCAGGGAAACACCCCACCTGATGAATTTGATATTCTGGGCCAGATTGAAAATATAGTAATGAAACCTTCCAGTTATGAAATTGATCCGGAACGGGGAGTGCTCCTTGATATGGATCTTCAAAAACAATCTTTGCTTGCCTTTGATAAAATTGACGAGTTTGTTGAGGCGGGGTACCAGAAGACCCTTGAAAAAATGGACAGCATTAAATTGCTGATCGGTAGAAAGGCTGAAGATTCAGCCACCATAGCATTGAGAAGAGAGGGCTTTAAGAATAGCTTCCCCGAGCTTCGCTTTAATGAACTTGATATTACTGGTTTAGATGACAAGCAGAAGGAATATGTGGAGCGCAGCATCCGAAAAACAGATTCCATTCTGGATGTGGATGAAATGAAACGAGAATACCTGAAACTGGCCAACGACAAGAGTTTGTTTTATCTCTATCCGAGAGCAGTATACAAACCAGAAGACAGTCTGTTTACAATGAAACTCAGGGTGGTTCCCCAGGCGCCTCTTGAAGCCCGGTTTGGACTCTTTTTTTCAACCACGGGATTGGCGCAAACTTACCTGGGTTTCAGTTATCGGCAAATTTCAGAAGTAAGCGCACTGCTGAAGGGCAGCATACAGTTTGGCCGCTATTATGATGGTGTAAACCTGGGTTTCAGATTTGATTATCCCGCAAAGATTCCGCTATTTTTTGAAGGTAACTTCAATTACAATGGATTTCAATACAATGCCTACAACACCACTTTCTTTTTCGAGGATCAGAAACCTTCTTATGTTACTGAGGATGAAATTAATATCAGGTTTGATGTGGGAACTCCGTTCCGGATCAATGGCCTTCTCAAAACCGGGTTGGGCGTAGGCAGGAACAAAGAGATTTACTATATGACCAAGGATTTTTCCTCCACCGATACTTCGGAAGTCTCCAATGTAAATAAGATTTCTCTTTATGTGGCAAGCGAACGAAGCACAAAGAATAACAAGCAATTTGCCACAGAGGGAAGCAGCCACAGCCATGCCATTCGCTTTGGTTATGGCATGGAATCATACAATCCGGGATCTACAGCCCTGACAGAAAACAATGAAAGCCTGAGTTTCTTCTGGTGGTCAGTAAGGCTTGAAAATAGTGGTTTTGTCCCCCTGAAAGGTTCGTTTTCTCTGGGCTATCATTTAAGGGTTCAGGCATCGTTTAAACCTTTGCTGAGTAACTATTATTCCACCATTATTGAGGCACCGGTCTTTCAACCAAATATAATTACCAATGGACTGTTTATGGAGCAATACAGGGCTCATCAGTTCTTTGCTGCAGGCCTGATGCCGGTCTACAAGTTCACAAAGCAGCTTCATGCCAAATTTGAAGCCTATGCTTATTTCCCGGTGCAGGAAATACTCATGGACGAAAACAACAAGGCCTATTTAGGAAACTATTTTGAAAGCATGAGATCCATGGTCTTTGGTTCATTGAGTTTTGTATCGGTAGTGGGGCCGGTTTCACTCTACCTTGGATATATCAGCGATACGGAGAATCCCTGGATTGCACAGCTCAGTTTCGGCTACCTGCTGTTTAATAAAAAATCATCCGACGAGTAGTCAACGCTTGGGATAATGCTACTTTTGCAGAAACCTTGCCGATAGATTGAAGAATCCCATTAAACAACTGTTCGGGCAAACTGCTGTATATGGACTGGGTATTGTGTTGCCACGGCTTCTCAATTACCTGTTACTCACTCCTTTTTATACAAGGGTCTTTGAAAGGGCTACATATGGGATAATCACAGAGCTTTATGCGTATGTGGTATTTCTGCTGGTGATTCTTACCTATGGCATGGAGACAGGCTATTTCCGCTATGCAAGCAATTCGGAGCGCCAGGAACGGGTCTACACTACAGTACTGGGATCTCTG
This sequence comes from Bacteroidota bacterium, assembly GCA_030637895.1. GTDB lineage: Bacteria > Bacteroidota > Bacteroidia > Bacteroidales. The sequence goes on from DAOWFP010000191.1 coordinate 39,002, forward strand.
TTTGTTAGCTCTTCTCTTTTTATCATCTTTATGCTGTTCTGGTCGGGCCCAATCAGCTCTCTTATTGGCTATGAACAGCACCCGGAGTATATTAAATGGCTGGCTGCAATTGTGGGAATTGATGCTTTTACAAGCATTCCATTTGCCAGGATCCGTCTCCGCAATCAGCCCATTAAATACGCCTTAATACGTATCGTGGAGGTATCGATAAATATTGGGCTGAATCTCTTTTTTCTGTACTACTGTCCACGGCACACCGAATCAGAACTGGTCACCCTGCTTTATAACGAAAACATTGGCGTAGGATATGTGCTGATTTCCAATCTTATCGCTTCGTCCCTCAAGCTCCTCTTGCTAATACCTGATATTCTGGCTGCATTTCGCTCCGTTTTTGACCGGAGCCTGTTCAAAGAGATTCTCAAGTACTCTTACCCCCTGCTTATTGCTGGCTTGGCTGGGACGGTTAATGAAGCGCTAGACCGGATTCTTTTAAAACACCTTATACCCATTGAGCTGAATCCCATGGAACAGCTTGGGATTTATGGGGCCAACTATAAACTGGCTGTGTTGATGACGCTTTTTGTGCAGATGTTTAAATATGCTGCCGAGCCTTTCTTTTTTTCTAAATCGGGGGAAAAAAATGCCAAGAAACTTTATGCCGATGTAATGATGTTTTTTGTGGTCGCCGGGCTCTTTATATTCTTATTGGTAAACCTCTACCTGGACTATTTCATACTCTTTATCGGGGCCGATTTCCGTGAGGGGGTGCAGATTGTTCCGGTAGTACTAATGGCCAACCTGGTGATGGGCATCTTCTTTAATCTCTCCATATGGTATAAACTGACCAATCTTACCCGTTTCGGAGCTGTTCTGGTATTGTTAGGAGCATTGATTACTGTTGTTGTGAATGTGCTGTTTATTCCCAGGTATGGCTATGTGGCATCTGCCTGGGCCCACCTTTTCTGCTACAGCACCATGGTAATTGTATCTTATCTTTGGTCAAGAAAGCATTATGCCATTCCTTACCGGGTAGGGCGAATCTTAGCATATATAATTGCTGCGGTAGTTATATATCTAAGCAATGAACTATTTTTGCAAAATATACCGGGACCTAAAAATGTATGGGCGCTGCTGCTTCTGATTGTATTTGGTACAGTGGTGGTTTGTGGAGAACGAAGGACATTTAATCATTATAAAAGCAGTTAATGTCGATGAAAGTAAAAATAGTTAACAGTTCAGGGAATCCTCTGCCGGACTACAGCACATCCAGTTCGGCCGGAATGGATCTTCGTGCGAATCTGGAGCAAGAAGTCATCCTGAAGCCCCTGGAAAGGAAGCTAATACCCACGGGCTTATTTATGGAATTGCCAGAAGGATTTGAGGCCCAGATCAGACCAAGAAGCGGTTTGGCGCTAAAGAAGGGAATCTCAGTATTAAATACTCCGGGCACTATAGATGCTGACTACAGAGGGGAGATTGGAATTATTCTGGTGAATTTATCCGATGAAGCTTTTGTGGTTGAGCATGGTGAACGTATTTGCCAGATGGTGATCAATAAGGTGGAAACCATTCAATGGAACAAGGTCGAATCACTGGATGAATCTGAGCGGGGCGAAGGAGGTTTCGGACATACCGGTACCAAATAAGAAAAGAATGAAGAAGAATGTGATTATAGGCTTAGTGCTGGGATTGCTGTTCTCCCTTGCATCCGTTTCCAGGGGCCAGGAGCAGAATGGCAACAGGGATTACCAATATGCTTTGATAGAGGCCGTTAAGCAAAAGAATATTGGAAATTTATCGGAGGCGATTAAACTTTATAGCCTTGTTATCAAGGATAAGCCGGATTGTGCAGTTGCTTATTATGAGGCGGGAACTATCTACCTGGCAACCAACCAATTAGATCTTGCGCGTAAGAATTTAAATAAGGCATATGAGCTTGATCCAGAAAATGAGTGGTATACCATTGCCTATCTGAATTCGCTGGGAGCATTGGAAGAATTTGAAGAGGTGGTTGATATTTTGAAGGATAAAATAAAGGAAGATCCTGAGAAAACAGAGTGGGAATTCAAACTTGCCCTTAGCTATTTCAATATGGGTAAATCTGGAAAAGCCATAAAAACACTGGAGAGAATCGAAAAAGAGAAGGGTTTCAGTGAGAAAATCACACTGCTGAAAGCCTCCATTTATGAGAGTGAAGAAGAATACGACCTGGCCAAGGAAGAGATCGAGAAAGTAATGCTTATTTTCCCTGAAGCGATACAGTTTCGAATAGTTGCTGCAGAACTCTGTTTAAAAAGCGGGGATGAGGATGCTGCCGCCGGCTACTATCTTGAGATCCTGGATGTGGATAGCATGAATATTTTTGCATTAACAAATCTAACAGATTATTACAGGAAAAAGGGGGATTTCAAAAACTCATACATATATCTGGCAAAATCTTTCAGCAGTACACAGATTGAGATGGACCGGAAAATGGCCATCCTGTCCTATTATCTTTCAGAGGAAGACCATATTATTAATTATTCTTCTGAGTTGAGCACAGTCATTGAGACCTTCGCAGAGACCCATCCGGAGGAGAGTGATATTAGTTTGCTTGCGGCAGATTTTTATATTCAGACCCAGGACTATTCAAGAGCCTATTTTCATTTAAAGAAGTACCTGGAACTTCAAAAGGGAAGCTACAACATCTATATGCAGACCATCATGCTGGCCAATGCGGCTTCATTGAATGAAGAGCTTGTATTTATAAGCAGTAAGGCACTTGAGCAGTATCCGGATAGTGCTGATATCAGGTTTTTCAGGGGCATTGGATTTTATCAATCGGATGAATTTGAGGCTCTTATCGATAATTTTGATGGAATTTCCAAGGACAGGTACTCTTCACGGGAATATGCTTCACAAGCCCAAATGCTAAGCGCTGAAGCTTATTACAGAATTGATGATTATGAGAGATCAGATTCTTTGTTTGAATCATTGATCAGGGAAGAGCCTGATAATTATATGCTTTTGAACAATTACAGCTATTACCTGGCAGAGCGAGAAGAAAAGCTTGAAAAAGCAAAGGCGTGGAGTTCGGATGTGGTTAAGAATAATCCGGAGAACGCCACATTTCTTGATACCTATGCCTGGGTACTATATAAGCTGGAATTCTTTGAAGAGGCAGAGAAATATATTCTTAATGCTCTGGATAAAGGCGGAGAGAATGATCCGGAAGTAAACGAACATGCGGGAGATATTCAAAAGGCACTGGAGAGTTTTCAGGTTGCCACGTCATACTACCAAAAAGCGATTATACTGGGAGGAGATAGAGAGAAGCTGGAAGAAAAAATTGATCAGGTAAAGGTCAGGGAGCATGAATAGGATTCATGGAATTCTTTTGCTGTTTGCGCTGGTGTTCCTCTGTGAATGCGGTGCAATGAAAGAGGCTCTTCAACCGAAGGCACCAGAACTGCTTGGTATGGAGGGCATGATGCAAAATTGTGATGGCACTGACACTATTAA
>DAOWFP010000175.1 GCA_030637895.1 Bacteroidota bacterium
ACATGTTCTGCTTACCCATCAGGCCATGCTGACCCACCGACAGACCATGATCGGCTGTAAAGAATATATAGGTATTATCGGCCTGTCCGGTCTCCTCCAGGTGAGCCAGAATCCGTGCAATTTGTGCATCCAGATGGGATATGATGGCATAGTACTCCCGCCTGTGAACTTTCACAGCATATTCTGTACGGGGAAAGGGTGCCAGCCGCTCATCTCTCAGAGTGGCTGCACATCCGATTTCATCTTTGTATGGATACTCAGGCAGAAAATTTTCCGGTAGGGCTACATGTTCCAGGGGGTACATATCCACATACTCCTTAGGCGATTGCCGTGGATCATGGGGTGCATTAAAGGCTACATACATAAAAAAGGGATTTTCCGACCCGGAAGCCCTGTCCAGGAATCCCATGGTCTCATTGGCCACCACCTCGCTCCAGTGGGTACCACCCTTCCAGAAACCTCCAAAGGCAGTGTCCCATGGGGTCCATTGCCAATCGTTCACATCCAGGGGCCTGTCGTACATCTCCGGTACATCTCCGGGCATGCCTCCTCTGACTGTACCCACATGATTAAATATCTCTGGAGGTTTAATGTTCACATGCCATTTGCCGGTCATGTAGGTATCATAGCCCAGGCGCTCCATCTCTTTGCTCCACAACTGACCACTGACAGCAAGAGTATCCAACTGAGTTTCCAGCGCATTGGCTCTCCATAGAAATTTTCCAGTATTGAGCATGGTGCGGGAGGCCACACATACAGCACCTTGCCACCCTCCCATATTGTAAGCGGTGGTAAAGACCGTTCCCCTGCGCGCAAGTTCGTCAAGGGTGGGCGTATATACCTCCTCATTTCCCAGCTCCCGGATGGTATTATAGCACTGATCGTCGGCGAAAATAAAGAGTATATTGGGCGGCTCCTCTTTACTGCTGCATGAAAAGAGCAGTGCTGTTAGCAATAATAAGCCAAAGAATCTATGCATGACAATCAATCCGTTTACCTGATTTCAATTCTAAATACAACAGCCATCTGATCCGGGGCCTCCTCCGGGGTGTTCAGGGTCAAACCTTCAGTACCAAGTTCCCACTTCAGTTCGGCAGAAGAGCCCATCAGTGAAACAGAGGCGATTTCAAGGGGATCGGATGAAATATCCTCTGCAAAAGCTTTCAGCACTAACTCCTTGCCTGCTCCCGGCCATCCAAGCAGTGTAGCATAAATCAAATCTCCCTTAGTGGTATAGCGTACATCTTTCCATGAATACTTGATCTTCAGAAACTCCTGGTGATTATCAAAATGTCCTTCTGGCTCCTTGGTGGGCCCTTCTCCAAAGGTATACCAGGGACGTGTTCCGTAGATGGATTCTCCGTAAGCATCAAGCCATGCTCCCATATCCAGCAATACCTGCTTTTGATTTTCCGGGATGGTACCATTTGCCATTGGAGAGACATTAAGGAGCAGGACTCCGTTCTTACTTACGATATCAATCAATACATGTAACACATCGGCCGATCCTTTGATATCCAGATTTTCAGTATAACACCAACTTCCCTTGCTGATGGTTTCATCCGTCATCCATGGTTCAAGCCCTATCTGGTTCTTTCTCGATTTCTCCAGATCGTCTACAGTATAGTTAATGGGCAGATCCTCCTGTTTCCTTACAATCACCACTTCCTTGTCCCATTTTTCTGCTTCATTCAGATAGTAGGCACTGAACTTTTGACGGTAGGCCTCCGGGATGGCATCAAGCACGTAGTCAAACCAGATGATGTCGGGTTGGTACTGGTCAATGACCTCTTTCAGTTTTCCATACCAGATCTCTTCGTACCATTGATCTGCAGGAATATTTCCATAGAGGTATTTCAGCTTTTCATCCTCAGATCTGGTTGGCATTCCCTCAAAGAAAGGATAGTGGCTCAGCTCATACCCTTCTGTCCTGGAGCCTGTTTCAGTACTGTCGAAGCGCTGCAATTGCTTGGCATGGTGAAAGGTGGTAATTAACTTCATATCCCTCTTTTTAAGGGCCTTTGCAAGTTCACCGGTAATATCCTTTTTTGGTCCCATATCGGCCACGTTCCAGGGAGTCACCTCGCTGTCCCACATGGAGAAACCATCGTGGTGTTCAGCAACAGGTCCGGCGAAGCGGGCACCTGCTTTCTGAAACAAATCGGCCCACTCCTCTGCATCAAAGTTCTCGGCCGTGAACATGGGTACAAAATCGTGGTAGCCAAACTCCGAAGGATGTCCATAGGTCTCCACATGGTGTCTGTAAATATCGTGATTCTCAAAATGCATTTGTCTGGGATACCATTCACTACCATAGGCGGGAACGGAGTAAACCCCCCAGTGGAAATAGATGCCCAGCTTGGCATCCCGAAACCATTCCGGTGAGGCATTGTGTTTTGAGAGGGATTCCCAATCGGCCGCATAGGGATCCGGTTCATTCACTTCAGGTTTTTTTGGACCACTACACGCTGCAAGCAGGGCAATCAACAACAGGCTGAGATACTTTTTCATTCTATTTGCTTATTAGGGTTTAAAATCTACAAGTATTTTCATCACTTTTCCCGGATTATCGGCCCATTGCATCACCGCCCGGGAAGCAGAAGCCGGTTTTACCTTTCGAGTGATCATTTGGTCCAGGGGAAACTTACCCTGCTCCAGGTAAGAGATTACTGCCTTGAAATCTTCCGGCGTGGCATTGCGGGATCCCATGATATCGATTTCCTTCTGCACAAATAATTTGGTAGCAAAAGAGACCTCACTTGCGGCATAACCAATGCAGATCACCCTACCGGTAAAGGCCACCTCATCCACAGCAGCACGATAGGTAAGTGGGTTCCCGGCCGCCTCTACCACCACATCGGGACCATCTCCTCCAGTAAGGCGTCCAAGTTCCTGATGCAGATCCAAAGCTAAAGAATTGATGGTATGTTGTGCACCCAAAGCGGAGGCCAGACTCAATTTATGGTCGTCAATATCCACAGCAATCACCTTTGCTCCACGAAGTGCTGCACCTGCAATTGCCCCTGCGCCAATCATGCCACAACCAAGCACCATCACCACATCGGACTCATCTACGCGGCCGCGTTCAATGGCATGAAATCCTACAGTAAGTGGTTCTACCATGGCCAGCTCAAGTTCATTGAGTTTTGAAGCCTTCAGAATCTTCTGCCAGGGAACTGCAATAAACTCCTGCATAGCTCCATCACGCTGAACACCCAGGGTCTGGTTTTCCCGGCAGGCATAAGTCCTCCCTCTTTTGCATGAGGGACAGGTCCCGCAGCTCGTATAGGGAACCACTGTTACAGCATCGCCCACTGAAAAGCCATCAGGAACCTCTTCTCCCAGCTCCTTGATCACCCCGGAGATCTCATGTCCGGGAATCCTGGGATAGTTTACCATGGGATTTTTTCCCAGGTAGGTGCTCAGATCGGAACCACAGAAACCCACATATAACATTTGAAGCAACACCTCTCCAGGGGACGGACGTGGAGGATCAAGCTCTTTTACCGAAAGCTCACCAGGAGTGCTTATTACTATTGCTTTCATTTTTATCCGCTTATAAATATCTGTAGTCCGGGTCCATAAGCCCCTTTTCTTTCATTGCTTTCCAGAAGGATTCAGGAATCTTCTTTTGCAAGGTCTCCACATTTCGCATCATTTTTTCAGGTTTGCTCGTGTTCAGTGCAATACTGACAACAGCAGGATGTGATAAGCCAAAATGAAGGGCTGCATCACCCGGAGATACCAGATGTTCCTGGCACAAGGCCTCAAATGCTTCCCTCCATACAATTAGCTTCTGTCCCATCTCAGATGCAGCATCCACTTCCTGATAGTCAAACTTATCTCCACCAGTAAGGAAACCTCCATGAAAAACTGCTGAGTTAATTATTCCCACACCATCATTCTCCAGCCGGGCCATAAATTGCAGGATCCCAGGTGGATGTCTGAAGATAGTGAAACTATTGGCAAACATCACCCAGTCGAAGGGCACATGCGCATAAAGCTCCTTGATTACGGTCCAATCCTTGGAGCCAATTCCCACTGCCTTCACTCTCCCCTCTCTTTTCAGATCGAAGAGGGCCCTGTAGGACTCCAGTATCTCCTTAATCCTTAGTTCCCGATCGGATGGATCGGAAGCTGCCAGCAGATATTCATCAGGATCATGGATCGATACCACCTCCGAACGATAAGTTCCTCCCAATAACTGGTTCCCCTGATCGAAACACTTAATGATCTCATCGTACCCGAATGTCTGTATGCAATCATAAGCCAAATCGGCCCAGGCACCTGGTTCAAAAGTAGGTTCATCGGTAGTAAGGGGTACCCTGAACCAGCCCAGTTTATTGCTAATAAGGATATCATCCGGGCTAATTCCCAGCTCAGTCAATCCTAAGCCTATAACTTCAAGGGCCAGTCCGGCTCCATATTTTCCTGCTGAATCGATTACTACCGGCTTGTCGGTGCACTCGAACCACTTGGCGATTAAAGCAAGTTTCTCGTTGTAGGAAAGTGCTTTATACAGGTTGCCGAGGTAACTGGTTCCGTACACCACCTGGGGTACTAGCAGTCCTGTTCGACCAAGCGGCATTTTTGAAGTGAGTATCATTCGGTCTTCTGAAATATACTTAATGTGCAAATGTGCGGGTTCTGAATCCGAAGAGTGCAATTACCACAAAACAGATCAAGGGGATGATAAAAGAAATATTCTCCGCTGGCATGGAAAAAATGGTTCCCTGTTCAATAATCAAGCTTTGCAGAGGAGGCATTACCGATCCTCCTAAGATGGCCATAATCAAACCTGCAGCTCCAAACTTGGCATCCTCTCCAAGTCCTTTCAATGCAATTCCGTAAATGGTAGGGAACATAAGCGACATGCAAGCCGATACACCTACCAGGAAATACATCCCCATAATTCCCGTGGAAAGGATCACGCCCGCGACAAGGGCAAAGCCCGCGATGGCAAAAAACATAAGTAAGCGTCCTGGTCTCACATACCTCATAAGGGCCGTACTGATAAAACGGCTCACAATAAAGATGGCCATGGCCACGGTATTGTATTGCTGTGAAAGTACCTCAGCCTCCTGTTCGCCCATCCCCTGGCTCATAAAGTATCTGGTGCCATAGTGTATGATAAATGTCCAGCACATAATCTGAGCACCCACATAGAAAAACTGGGCCACTACTCCCTCTCTATACCTGGGTATGGAGAATATCCTCCTGATTGTGGGCATTAAATCGATGCTGTGGTTCTTATCTGCATTTTTAGGCATTTTTACCATGGCAATCAACACAAGCATGGCGATAATCACAATGCCGATAATGATATAGGGAGAGCTAAGAATTTGAAGATCGCTCATCTTCACAGCCTCAAATTCCTCGGGACCTAACAATGCTCTTTCGGCAGTATCCATGGCATTCAGCCTGGCCTGTATAAAAGTCTTGGCTATATACATACCGGTTATTGACCCAATGGGATTAAAGGACTGAGCAAAGTTTAAACGCTGTGTGGAGGTCTCCTCCGCACCCATGGATAAAATATAGGGATTGGCACTTGTCTCCAAAAAAGACAGACCGCAGGTAAGAATAAAATAGGCAATCAGAAAGGGGGCATATAAGCCAATGGCACTGGCAGGTATAAATAACAATGCTCCGGTGGCGTAGAGTCCCAGACCAACCAGGATTCCCGACTTATAGGTGTATTTCCTAATAAACATTGCTGCAGGAAAGGCCATGGCAAAATAGCCTCCGTAAAACGCCACTTGTACCAGAGAACCCTGCACAGTGCTCATTAAAAAAATCTTTGAAAAAGCTTTTACCATGGGATTGGTAATATCATTGGCAAATCCCCAGAAGGCAAAGCAGGATGTGATCAGTATAAAGGGAACCAGGTACTGCTTATCAAGTACCTTGAACTTTCGCTTCTCCATTAGTTCTCAATTTTTAGTTTGTAGCAATCTACTGCATTCTGATAAACTATTTTTGTTCTATCTGTTTCATTCATGTTTGCAATGAATTTAGGGACAATCTTCATCACCTCCGGGTACTCCCCCGCCAACCTGCAAACGGGCCAGTCGCTCCCCAGCATGATCCGCTCCTTTCCGAATGCCTCCAGAACTACTTGCATATAGGGCACCAGATCCTCATAGGTCCAGTTTCCCATATCCGCCTCGCTTACCATCCCTGACAACTTGCACCATACATTGGAGTGTCCGGCCAGCAATTTAATATCATTTTTCCAGGATTCTATCTTCCCTGTTTTGATATGTGGCTTACCCAGGTGGTCCAGAACAAAATGCTGTCTGGGAAAGCTTTCCACAAGTTTAACTGAATGCTCCAAATGCTTTGGAAGAAGCAGCAAATCGTAACACAAGTCATAAGCTTCCAGCTGTGAAATCCCATTTATGAAATCCGGCTGAAGCATGAAATCATCATCCGCTTCATCATGAATCACATGCCTCACTCCCACCAGCTTGTGATTAGTGGCAAATTCCTTTAACTCTTGCTCCAAATCCGGTGAACAGAGGTCCAGCCATCCCACCACTCCTTTGATAAAGGAATATTTATCTGCCAGATCCAACAACCAGCGAGTCTCCTCCAAATTCTGTCTGGCCTGTACCACCACCGTTCCGCTAATACCGGCATGCTGCAGTTCC
>DAOWFP010000058.1 GCA_030637895.1 Bacteroidota bacterium
AACTACTTAAGAAAAAACAGAGTCGCCTAATCGTCATTATTATCCGCCTGGATCCCTGAATCTGAATTCCTCCAATCCCTCTCGTAGTAGTAGATATAGATCCTGGCAGCATCCCTCAGGTAGTCGATCCTTTCGATATCCACACGATGTATGATCAGACCGGTCCGCTCTTCCAGGTCAGCGATCAATTCGGTTCTCATCGCGGGCTTGATCAATTCAATCTTCTCGTAGAAGACCAGTTTCTTGGATTCGGTCTTCATCAGGAAGACCTTTTCCAGCAGATAGGTAACCAGTACAATGGCAGCATTGGTAAGCAGAAGCTCTGCATAACTGACCCGCCTGTTGGCCAGGGAGTTGATCACAGAAACCCCGATCACCAGGAAGAGGTAGGTCATCTCCCGGATGGGGATCTGCTGGGTCCGGTAACGGAGCATCCCGAATATGGCAAACAATCCCAGTGCAAAACCAATCTCAACACCCACGTTCTCAAGCAGCATAATCATGAAGAACACAACTACACTGATCAGTATATAGGTAAAGAGGTACTCTTTCCTGGGCGTAATTCTGTAATAGAGAACCCTAACCAATATGAGAACGACAAAGAGGTTAAAGGAAGCGCGGATAACCAGGTCCCAGAAGTCCTCCCAGTTCATCAATTCGATATTTAGAAATTCAGGCATAATTTGATTATTTTGTGGTTAAGTGGTAACTCTCATTGATCTGATGCACCATTCGCACCCTTCTTTTAAAACGGTTCTGCTTCAGGCCTGGATGGAGCAGTGCCATCCCAATGGCATATTTACTGAATCGACGGGGTTTAATACGAAACTTGCGCAAGGCAGCATGCAGAGATGAACCTGAAAGATGATTTTCAAATTTTATCTCAGCCACTGCGATCCCCGGAAGATAAAGTGGCTCTTCACTCTCTTTGCTGAAAAACTGCAAACCGTAATCAAGTGTCACCCGCTCGGTTTGCGTATGACTGACCAGGGTAATCCGGTGGAAATCATTCTCCATGGTTAAATCAATACCACTGCCTTCATATGGAGAGACAGAGAGCAGGAAATCCTCTTCCTTCATTATGACATCATGATCCATCCCGGATGTTTGTACCCGCTTCTTGCTGGTAACCCCCTTGGCATTCTTCTTCTTCACCTCCAGAAAATGAAGATCGCCAGAGCCATATCTCCGGATCCTTACCTTATGCCTGTTGGCCAGACCCCGATGATGCTTGTGATACATCTCCCGGCCATCGGTATCAAAATATCGGGTATGGTACTGCTGGGACCTGGAACCATCAATCTCCAGCACCCTGTAGTCCTTACTTACCATCTCCAGCAGAGCGGGCAGATGCTGGTAGCTGAAAAGGTACTTATTGTCCTTTCGACGCATCAGGCTGGCCTTGTTCACCTCCTTTAGGGAGATAGCTTCGAACTGCTTGAGTATTTTATCGAAATCAGTTCCGGTACTCATATTCATATACCTTACGCTTATAAAGCTTATCCCTGTTGTTATAATATTGCTTCTCTATTCTCAATCCATCCGAGTAGATGCTCTTCTCGGTTCGTTCAACCCTGCCTTTTGAATCCAGGAAAATCTCTTCCACAACTCTACCTTCATTGTCATAGGCATATTTCTCCCACAACTTTACATCGCCCCTGCTGTTGAACTCCTGAATCTCTAACAAATCGCCCCTTTCATTAAACTTTTCAATGGATTCAACCACTGGCTCGTCCATGCCCTCATCAATGAAGTATTCCTGGACAGTCAGGGTGGCAATTTTCTTCTCCTTGATGATCTTTGTGCTTTGTCCCAATACGGGACCAGCCATAATCAGAAAGGCGCAGGTCAATAAGAACAATCCCCTGGTTTTCACTTTCATATTGTCAAATTTATAGTTTTTCAATGACAATTTCACCAAGATCAATCACCTGATCCAGATCGTTAATGTTCACCTCAAATTCCAGGGTCACCTTATCAGACGTACCGGTAACATCGTCGGAGTACAGGAATACCAGGTATTTTCCCGGGATTAATCTCCCGAACTCAAAGACACCCTCTGCCTGGGTTCGGATACGCTCGTCATAGAAGGTATGCTTGTTATAGGTCAGGTAGACCTCCTGTTCGGTGGCGTAATAGGTTTTTTCAATGACCAGGTCGGGCCAGGTGGAGGTGTCCACATAATCGATCACCTTTACCACTCCTTTGATCATAGCGGTCCCGTCATCAAAGTCCAGTGTGCTTAGTTTTTCCAGGCTCCCCAGGTCTTGGTCCTCCCCTCGATCCAATTCTACCTCATACAACTTCTCCACATCCATATTCAACACCGCTGTAGAGTCGCCCGAAATAAAATATACCTGGTAGTTGCCCGGGTAGAGGTATTTAAACCTGAATTGGCCCAGGTTGTTGGTCCTCACCCTGTTACCCAAATCTTCGCTGGATCCGAAAACAATATAGACCTCCTCGTCTACGGCCGGTTTCTCATAGATAAGTAAAGAGTAATCATCGTTAAAAAACTGCTCTGTAATTGTTCCTGCAATGGATCCGGTTCCTCCCAGTCCTTCACTTTTCTGACAGGATAGCGGGAGCAACACAAAAAGAAATAATAAGAAGACTATTTTCATGCAGGAAAGCAGTTTTCTCCTGCAGGATGGAAATATCATATGCTATTCTTTTCTCAACTGACCCAAATATAACAAATTCCAGTACGGATTGTGCGAGGTGTAACATATGTTACCGAATAATTGGGTCATTGCCTTGCATCTTTGTATCAGATAACAAAAAACAATAGAGCTATGATACGGGAAATGGTAAAAATAGATGAAGAGTTATGTGATGGATGTGGAGAGTGCATTCCCAACTGTCACGAAGGTGCACTGCAGATGATCGATGGCAAAGCCAGGCTGATCAGCGACCTGATGTGCGACGGACTGGGTGCCTGCCTGGGACATTGCCCCCAGGGTGCCATCACCATCGAAGAAAGAGAAGCAGAACCCTACAATGAAACAAAGGTCATGGAGATCATGGTGGAGAAGGGCGAAAACACTGTGGTTGCACACCTGCAGCACCTGAAAGAGCATAATGAATTGGAATTTCTAAAGGAGGGTGTCCAGTACCTGAAAGATCATCAGCAGGAGCTTAGCTTCAGTGTGGAAAAGGTCATGAGCAGGGTACACCATGCGAAGGTGGAAGAGGAGCAACTGGCCTGTGGTTGTGCTGGTTCTGAGGCCCGCAGTTTTACACCTCAGTCAGTGGCTGCTGGTGCTGCACCTGCCGCAGGTGGTTTCACCATGGCGGGTGGAGTAGTTGCCGAGCAAGCCTCCGAATTAAGACAATGGCCGGTGCAGATGCACCTCATTAATCCCGGAGCCTCTTACTTCAGGCAATCGGACCTGGTACTGGCTGCAGATTGCGTAGCCTTCTCACTGGGCAATTTTCACTCAAAATGGCTCAAAGGAAAAACCCTGGCCATCGCCTGCCCCAAGCTTGATTCGGGAATGGAAACGTATGTTGAAAAAATTAAATCTTTGATAGATCAAGCAGAAATTAATACCTTAACGGTGATGATGATGCAGGTGCCATGTTGTGGCGGCCTGTTGCAGATGGTCAAAATGGCCGCAGGACAGGCTCAGAGAAATGTGCCAGTCAAAACGGTCATTGTGGGAGTGGAAGGAGAGATCCTGAGTGACGAATGGGTTTAATTTATAAATATGTACAATCGCCCCACCAACAACGAGAATGCCACAAAATTGCCAATAAATCAAGATGCCTGGTTGCTCTTCAGCTTTGATAAGCTGGATGTGATCAGGCTCCACCTGGCTCTGGGAGAGTCCATGGAGAATCATATTAACGAGTGGAGAATCATCTTTTTTGTGCTTCGGGGAGCAGGCTCTCTGAATGTGGAGGGAAAGGTTTTTGATATGGGGCAGGAGCAGTCCATTGCGGTAGAGGCAGGAAAGAATCGCTTCTGGAGCAACACGGGGGATCAGCCTTTGGAGCTGCTGGTTATAAAATCCAGGGAAGCGGCATGAGCGGGCTTTTTAAGAAACTGGCCCCACCGGGTAAATGGAGGCTCCCGGTTATTGTGGTCTCCGGAATCCTGGTTGGTTTGTTTCTTTATCTGGGCCGTATTTCAAGGGTGACCTCTTACCTCTCAGATGACCCGTCCACTTGTATGAACTGTCATATTATGGCACCACAGTATGCAACCTGGAGCCACAGTGCCCACAGGGAACTTACCAACTGTAACGACTGCCATGTTCCTCATAACAATGTGTTCAATAAATATTACTTCAAAGCAAAGGATGGTATCAGGCATGCTACCATGTTTACACTCAGAAGGGAACCTCAGGTCATTTTCATAAAGGAAGAGGGAAAAAAGGTTGTACAGGAGAATTGTATCCGCTGCCATTGGGACCTGCTTACCGACGAGAAAGTGATGAATCATACCATGGCCTATCAGCATCAGCGAAGCGAAAGACCATGCTGGGAGTGTCACCGGGAGACTCCTCATGGCAGGGTCAACAGCCTGTCCAGTGTTCCCTATGCCAGGGTGCCGGTCCCGGGGAATCCATTGCCCGATTGGCTCAGGCGTAAAAGAGATAAAAAATAAAATAAAAACTATGAACTCCTTCAGCAATCAGATCAAGCAAAAACCCTGGTTGGGATGGCTATTGTTTCTTGCCACTCTCCTGGCAGTATTTTTTCTGGGACTCCTGGCCTCTTCCATTCTGGAGAGAAGATCAGAGGCGGCCTATGCATTTACACCCCAGGTTCAGTACGATCAGTTTGAACCCAGAAATACTATTTGGGGAAAGAACTTCCCCATGGAGTACCAGAGTTATAAAAAGACAGCAGATACACTGTTCAGAAGTAAATACAACGGTTCTGCCGCGATTGATATGCTTGAAGTGGATCCCAGACTCGTGGTGCTATGGGCAGGCTACGGCTTCTCCAAAGACTACAACCAGGGAAGGGGACACTCCTATGCTGTGGAAGATCTCAGAAATACCCTGAGGACAGGTGCACCCATGGATGGCAACAAGAGTCCCATGCCCAATACTTGCTGGAGCTGTAAAAGTCCGGATGTTCCACGCCTGATGAATGAAGTAGGGATTGCAGAATTCTACCGGGGAAGCTGGGAAACAAGAGGTTCCGAAGTGGTCAACAGCATCGGCTGCGGCGATTGTCACAATGCGGCAAGCATGGAACTTCAGATCTCAAGACCAGCCCTGAAAGAGGCTTTTAAAAGAATGGGCAAAGACATTACACAAGCTTCCCACCAGGAAATGCGTTCTCTTGTTTGTGCACAGTGTCATGTGGAGTATTACTTTTCAAAGACAGTTGTTGAGGGTGTTCCCTACCTAAGCTTCCCCTGGGATAATGGCTTTTCAGCAGAAGCAATGGAAGAATACTACGACGATATTGAATTTACCGACTGGATCCATAAACTGAGCAGGGCACCCATGTTGAAAGCCCAGCATCCCGGTTATGAAACCTATATGACGGGGGTGCATGCATCCCGTGGGGTTTCCTGTGCCGATTGCCATATGCCCTTTATGAGTGAGGGGGGACAGAAATATACCGATCACCATATCCAGAGTCCGCTGAATAACGTGGCCAACTCCTGCCAGGTATGTCACCGGGAAGAAACGTCCCAGCTTCTAAGAGATGTTTATGAACGCCAGGACCGTATTATTGAAAACAGGGATAAACTGGAAGAATTATTAGTCAGGTGTCATGTAGAGGCCAAACTGGCCTGGGACCTGGGCGCTGAAGGGGCTCAGATGAGCACCATTCTTCAGGACATCAGACATGCACAGTGGAGGTGGGATTATGCAGCTGCAAGCCATGGCGGATCTTTCCACTCTCCAATAGAAATTTCCAGGGTAATTGGAACAGGGATTACAATCGCCCAGGAGGGCAGAATCAAACTGAGTCGTTTACTTTACTCGATGGGCCATACCGGGGAAGTTCCCTACCCACCGATCTCCAACAAGGCAGAAGCACAGGCTTTCATTGGTATGGATGCCTCCACACTGAAGGCAGAAAAGAAACTCTTCCTCCAAACGGTCATACCTGAATGGGATCAACAGGCTGTTGAAAGAGAAGCAAATTACACTATTAAATCACTGTTCGACTAGTTCCCCATGCGAAAAATCAGACTTCTGCGGCTTCCGATGGCCGTATTCCTCTTTGTCCTCATTCTTCTTATTCCGGTCCAGCTCATGGTTGAAAATCCAATGCTGCTTCTGGAGCGTTTTATTCCAGGAGCAGGATGGTTCGAAATTATACTGATTGCCCTGTACGGAGCTATTGTGGCATACAAAATGCAGGATCCCTCCAAAGTACAGCTCTGGCGGAGATACACCTGGCTGGCTTTTTCTATACTTTTCTTTTCCCAGCTGATCCTTGGACTATTTGGATTTGAAAAATTCCTGATGACAGGGAAACTGCACCTGCCTGTTCCCATGATGATACTGGCAGGCCCTATTTACCGGGGACATCTTTCGGTGATGAGCATACTCTTTGTTAGCACCCTGGTCCTTTCAGGACCTGCCTGGTGCAGTCACCTCTGTTACTTCGGAGCCATTGATTCCATCAGCTCCACCGGGAAAACCAGGCGCTTGCCCATCCGAAATAAATGGGCGCTGAAATCCACCGTATTACTCCTTGTTATCGCTGGAGCTATTGTATTGAGATGGATGAAGGTACCTGCACTCACCGCCACCCTGCTGGCAATCGGTTTTGGTGTTATTGGACTCGGACTGATCCTGCTGGTCAGTAGAAAAGAGGGCCGCATGGTCCACTGTACTGCCTACTGTCCCATCGGTACCATCGTCAACCTGACCCACTTTGTCAATCCTTTCAGACTAACCATTGATCAAAACAGCTGTACTGATTGTATGGCATGTACAAGCAAATGTAAATATGATGCCCTGAATCGTACAGATATTGCTGCCAGGAAGCCGGGTCTCACATGCACACTGTGTGGGGACTGTCTCTCCTCCTGCCATGCGGGTTCGCTTCAGTACCGTTTCCCAGGACTTTCAACCCGGAGTGCAAGAAACTTATACCTGTTGATTACTATCTCACTACATGCGGCCACCATGGCCCTGGCCAGAATCTAAAATCACTTTCAGGATTAATCCACCTGAAGCACAATAACCGAATGGGCCGGTATGGTCAGTTCCAGTTTCCCCTTCTTAAAACGTGCTTCTTCGAAAACCACAGGAACGACCTCCTCGGGTTGTGCGAAGCTGTTGTGACTATCCATCATCTCCGAGCTAAGAAGCTGCCCCGTCACTTTTGCAGAGGATTTTCCCTTGAGTTCCACCTGGATATCAATTGCCTTGCCGGGGTCGATATTCACCAGGGATAGGTGGATCCGACCATCCTGATCCATGGAGGCACTGGCACTGATTGCAGGTAATGATTCTGAATCCAATACATAGTCAGGCCCTTCAAGTGTTTGCGGCAGCAAAGTAGCATCGTGATGTACCTGGTACATGTCATAAATGTGATAAGTTGGAGTCAGCACCATCTGATCTCCATCCGTAAAAATCAGGGCCTGCAGCACATTGATGGTCTGCGCGATATTGGCCATACGAACCCGTTCACATCTTGCATTCAGGTAGTTCAGAGTGAGTCCGGCTACCAGGGCATCCCGCATGCTGTTCTGCTGATACAGGAATCCCGGATTTGTACCGGGCTCCACATCATACCAGGTCCCCCACTCATCAAAAACCAACGCCACACGCTTCTCCGGATCGAACTTATCCATGATCTCCATATGCTGGTCAATGGCTCCTTCAATATGAAGACAGCGTTTCAATACATCAAAGTAATGATCCTCCCCGAATCCGGTTGCGGGGCCTTTGTTATTCCAGTCGGTAGTATAGTAGTGGAGAGAAATGCCGTTCATCATGTGGTGAGGTATCTTTTTCATGAGGGTTTCGGTCCACCCGAAATCTTCCGAATTGGCCCCGCCTGCAATTTTAAATAGCCTGTTATCGCCATAATTCCTGCAATATGTTGCATATCTCCGATATTGATCGGCATAGAAGTCGGCTGTCATATTGCCGCCGCATCCCCAGTTTTCATTGCCCACACCCCAGTACTTGACTCCCCACGCACTCTCCCGGCCATTGACCCTGCGGAGGTCAGACATGGGACTGATGCCATCGAAATTCAGATATTCCACCCACTGCGACATCTCTTTGATTGTACCACTTCCCACATTGCCACAGATAACCGGTTCTGTTCCCAGCTGCTCACAAAGTTCCATAAACTCATGGGTCCCAAAACTATTGTCTTCCGTGACCCCTCCCCAGTGGGTATTGACCATCTTGGGACGAGCAGCCGGATCGCCGATTCCATCCATCCAGTGGTACTCATCGGCAAAACAGCCCCCGGGCCATCTCAGGTTGGGAATGGCAATATTCCTGAGCGCCTCCACTACATCATTTCGGATTCCCCTGGTATTGGGAATCTCAGAATCATAACCCACCCAGTATCCACCGTAAATGCAGTGGCCCAGATGCTCAGAGAAATGGCCGTAAATATGACGACTTATGGTTTCTGTACCAGTGGCATCGACCGTGAGATAGGCCGAAGTTTCGTTGTTTCCATCCTGGGAAACAAGTGGTGTGCTGATGACGATGATCAGCATTAATGCAAAAAAGTGGAGGGTTTTCATCTTTAAAAATTTTGGGTTCAGTGAAGCTAACTTAACACAAATTCAGATAAAAATCCAGGGATCTGAAAACTATCTGCTGGTTTGAGTCATGCTTGAGGGAACTGCAATAATGAAATCTGCTTTTCCTTCAGAGTCTTCTTCCAGCTTTTCAATATCGTCCTGACTCACCGTAGAGATGGTTATAATTTTGAGATCAGGATTGGCCCGTTTCAGGAACCAGTTCATGCTCTCAAATTCGTCCGAGTGATAGGCTCCGTTGTAATGAATAAAGAGTTTCCCCGGCTGCCAGTATTCCATAATAAAATGCGACATGGTGGCATCCTTGATGGCCTGGGCATCGGCCAGATTGATGCTCCCGTGTCCTCCTATAGGACTCTTACT
This sequence comes from Bacteroidota bacterium, assembly GCA_030637895.1. GTDB lineage: Bacteria > Bacteroidota > Bacteroidia > Bacteroidales. Next base: position 9,080 of record DAOWFP010000058.1, read on the forward strand.
GGCCATGGGCATCTTGGCTTCACCCATGGGGCTTATGGTGTCGCCCATGGGCTTTATGGTATCACTCTTTGGACTTATGGTATCACCCATAGGGGAAGATGGGATGGCAGTTTTGGCCATGGGTGATTTGGCCATGGAACCGCTCCCGTTACCCATCAGCTGTTTGTAACAGTTGAGTGAGGTGTCATACACCAGAGGAAGCGGGGCTATATACGATTTCGCCTCATCACTGAGGCTATCAAGGGAAACCACTCCCCTTTTAAAGACCATATTGGCATATCGCCTGGGAATATTGGTCGCCACGAAACTTAGATCATTCTCCTTCGCTATCCTTACCAGGGGTTTATAATCGGTGTTATAATTCTTCCACAGGCGGGCCTCCTCTTCAAATTTCGCCTCGGTAATCTGTCCGGCCAGGTATTCATCCATGATCAGCTGGTTATCGGCCTCAAACATTTCGGCTCCCAGAATCAATGCATCTCCTTTTTCCTCAAAGAGATCGGTGGTAAGCTCCAGCTGGAGCCAGTGAGAAATGGGATTGGTGTGGTACTCTCCAAACAAAACAATATCAGCTTCTGATGCCGCTTCTAACATCTTCTCGTATTTAACCTTTTTTCCATCCTCCCGGAACATCTTGTATGCCGGTTTCTGAGCCAAAGCTGCAAGGGCTGTAAATCCTGATAACAGGAATAGCAAAAAAGCCTTCTGAAATATTTTTTTTATGGAAATCATCTTCATTGTTTATTTTTATTTTTACAAAAGTAAGAGTTAATTGTTAGTAGTAGATAACAAGTGTACATTTCAATGGGTTCAAAAAACAAAATAGTAATTCTGGTTTTTCATCCTGTAATGCATAAATCGAGGGTAAACAAGGTATTGCTTAATGCTGTGGAGAATCTCGATGGGGTAAGCATCCGCTATATGTATGATCTCTACCCCGATTATCAAATTGATATCAAAGCGGAGCAAGAAGTTTTACTGAACCACGATATCATTGTCTGGCAGCACCCCTTATACTGGTACAGCTCCCCCTCACTTCTGAAAGAATGGCTCGACCTGGTTCTGGAGCATGGATTCGCCTATGGAAAAACAGGCAGGTCACTGGAAGGAAAAAGTGTGCTGACAGCTATCACTTCAGGAGGAAGAAGAGATGCCTATGGATCAGAACAGGGGCTAAAGTTTTCCATACGCGACTTGCTTGCTCCTTTTGATCAGACCGTGTGCCTGTGCAGAATGCGCTACCTAAGCCCTTTTGTTACCCATGGGACCCACTTGCTAGAGAGGGATCAGATTGAGAAAGCCGCAGAGGATTATTTGCGTATAATTAAGGGTCTCCGGGATGGAACCTTTGCTGATGAAGATCTGGTGAAACAAGAATACATCAACGATATAATATCCTAGCCCATGCATGAACAGGATTTTTTCCAGAACGCACTGGTCTATCTGCTAGCAGCAGTGATCTCAGTCCCTGTAGCCAAAAGGCTGGGGTTCGGATCCGTACTGGGATATTTGCTTGCCGGTATGATAATTGGTCCCTTTGTTTTAAATTTTATCGGACATGAAGGGGAAGATGTCATGCATCTTGCCGAATTCGGTGTGGTAATGATGCTCTTCCTTATCGGACTTGAACTGAAACCCAATTTACTCTGGGGAATGAGAAGGTCCATTTTCGGATTGGGGGGGCTGCAATTGCTTCTTTCGGCTCTGGTGATAGGTGCTGTGGCTGTGATGCTGGGGCAAACCCTTGGTGCCGGAATTGCAATTGGCCTCACACTTGGTCTCTCTTCCACGGCCATCGTATTGCAAACACTAGCTGAAAAGGGATTAATGAAACAGGCCTCGGGAAAGGCTTCCTTCTCTGTGCTACTGCTTCAGGATATAGCTGTTGTACCTATCCTGGCACTGATTCCCCTGCTGGCAGGAAGCGCCTTATCTCAAGGCAATGACACCCATCAGGATGTGCAGTTTATCGCGGGAGTGGAGATCACCGGATGGGTTCAGGTGGCGCTGATGCTGACTGTCATCGTCGGCATTGTAGTGGTGGGACTCTACCTGGTGAAATACTTTTTCAGGATCATTGCCCGTACCGGTCTCAAGGAGATCTTTACTGCAGCAGCACTGCTGCTGGTGATAGCCACTGCAGGATTAATGGAGCTGGTTGGACTCTCTCCCGCCCTGGGAGCTTTCCTGTCAGGAGTTGTAATGGCAAACAATGAGTACCGGCATGAGCTGGAGGCAGATATAGAGCCCTTTAAAGGCCTGTTATTGGGGCTCTTCTTTATATCGGTAGGTGCCAGTATGAATTTTGGGCTGCTGGGTTCTTCCCCGGGCAT
>DAOWFP010000113.1 GCA_030637895.1 Bacteroidota bacterium
AACATCACATTCTGATACCCGTACAATTCACCGGGAGGGGCTGAGAGGTCCACTTCGTCCAGGCGTTCAATAATGGTAGATAAATCCTGATCAGCTTCCACCAGGTTATCAAAGGCATAAGGTACCAGACCTGCGGTCTGCCTCCGGACGCTACTTATGGTAAGATCGGCCGTGCGGACAGAAGCTTTAAGTAAAAATCCCGGGTAATGTTCGACCACCCGATCATTTAGTGAAAAAAAGCCATCCTGTTCAAGCATGCTGGCAAGCACCCCTGCAAATCCTTTGGAAACCGAAGCCAGCCTGAAAAGCGTATGCTCATCCACCTCCTTCTTGCTCCCGTTCTCCAGCACCCCGTATGTCCCTGTATAAACGACTTCCCCACCATGGATAATTGTGTAGGCCGCACCTACGGTTTGTGTGCTGTCCAGTTCCTGTTCCATGAAGCTGACAAATTCCTTGAAAGATGCGGATAAGGGCACAGGAGCTTTCTCTTCAATGGCACTTACCTGGACCTGTGCCGAAAGGGACTCCAGGGACCTTGTTCCCCTGGAAACAAAAATGGTGCCCGCAGTAAGCAGGACCACCATGAAAATCAATACCGCTGTTTTAATCAACCGACCACGCATACAACACCTATCGTTTGCTCCTCTAAATAATCAACGGTGCAAAAGTATAACTATATATATAATTATACTGCATTATTTAAAAAAATTCAACAATCAGGTCTTCTTGGTAGCATCAAAAACTTTTGTGGCCGTAGCAATGATGCTTGAGATATCGGCCAGGTTGGTAGGCATAATCATGGTATTTGACTCCTTGGCCAGTTTCCCAAATTCCAGAAGGTATTGTTCAGCAATTCTCAGGTTCACAGCATCCTTTCCACCTTTTTCATTGATAGCTATAGCGATGGCCCTGATACCATTTGCTGTGGCCTGAGCCACCTGCTCAATTTCCGAGGCCTTTCCGGTGGCCTCATTGATCCGCTTCTGCATCTCTCCTTCCGACTCTGCAATCAACTCCTGCTTCGATCCTTCGGCCACATTGATTTTGGCCTGCTTCTCTCCTTCCGATTCGGCAATCACTGCACGCTTTTCCCGCTCTGCCCGCATCTGCTTCTCCATGGCGTCTTTAATGCTCTGGGGAGGAATAATATTTTTCACCTCGTAGCGTGTTACTTTCACACCCCATGGATCGCTGGCCTTATCCACTGCGGAAACAATGGCGTTATTGATGGTCTCACGCTCCTCAAATGTGCGGTCAAGTTCCAGTTTTCCAATAATACTCCGCATGGTGGTCTGGGCAATCTGAATCGATGCAAACTGGTAATGATCAATGCCGTAGGAAGCCTTCATGGCATCGATCACCTGCAAATAGAGAATCCCGTCTACCTCTACAGAGATATTGTCCCTTGTAATACAGATCTGGGATGCTACATCGATGGCCTGTTCCTTCAGTGTGTGGCGGTACCTCACCCGGTCAATAAACGGGACCAGAATATTGAACCCCGCCTTCAGTGTTACGCGATATTTACCCAATCGCTCAACGATATAGGCTTTGCGCTGGGGCACTACTTTAACAGAGGATAATAAAATGATCAGCGCCAGGAGAATCAACCCGGCGTATACCAGTGTAAGTGCATTCATTTCCATTGGAAAAAGTTATTGAGTTAGAAAGTTAATAGTTAATTTTAATGGTTGGAAGTTTAAGAGGTTTTCTCAACGGTTAAGGTAAGGCTGTCCTTACTTCTGATAATCACCCACTCTCCTTTCGAGACGGGTTCACTACAGGTAGCTGACCACCTTGTTCCTTTGAACTCTATCCTTCCGGCTCCATCCTTAAAATCATCGATTGCCTGGCCTTTTCGACCGATAAACTCTTCAAGCTGATCATCGATCTCTTTATTGCTTCGGTTGAAAAAGCGCGCCTTCAGATATTTCCGAAGCAAAACCAGCCCCAGCAGGGAGGCCACAAGAAAGATCAGGATCTGCACGTTCAGGTCGATATTGGTGAAGGCACAAACCAGGGCCGTTACCCAGGCGCCTGCACCAAAAAACAGAATTACCAGTCCGGGAAGGACCAATTCTAGAAGCAGCAGTCCGAGACCGACAAGGAACCAGATCACTGCGGGGTCAGATAATATATCCATATGAGGGTGTTTTTTACTAAAATACGAAAAACCGGGATATGCTCCACAGGAATTCAAGCTATTTTGGGACAGCAATGGTCTTTACATGCTGATCAATTTGCAAACTATCGTTACATTTGTATATACATCTCTTCTTTATGGGCAAATACGAATACACCAACCGGGATATCAGCTGGCTCTCTTTTAATTTCAGAGTACTTCAGGAAGCCATGGATAAAACCCTGCCCCTATATGAGCGGATTAAATTCCTGGCCATCTACTCCAACAATACGGAGGAATTCTACCAGGTTAGGGTCAGCTATTACAAACAGATGCTTCGACACGAACGTGAATTCCCCAAGCAGCACTTTAAAAATGTCGACCCTGCAGTCATAATCAAGCAGATCAATGAGATTGTCACCAACCAGCAATCGATCTTTCACCTGATCTTCGAGCAGGAGATTATCCCGGCACTCAGAAAAAACAACATTGTCTTGGTGAATGAAAACGACAAGCTGAGTGAAAAGCAAAAAAGTTTTATCAGTGAGGTTTTCTACTCCGATATCATAACTTCCATTCAACCTGTTCTCCTGGTGAAGAAGAAGGTCAGGCCATTTATGAAAACCGGGCAACCCTATATGGCCCTGAAGATGGTAAGCCGGGACAGCAACAAGCACAAGCAATTGGAGCGTTATGGAATAATCAAGATCCCAACCGATCATAACATCTCCAGGTTTATTGAACTTCCCGAAAATAACGAAAAACACTACATCATGTTCCTGGAGGATGTGATCATGCAGCACATCGATGCCATCTTCCCCGGTTATCAGGTCAAAAGCTCTTACTCCCTGAAACTCACCAGGGATGCCGATATGGAGTATGACGATTATGAAGAAGAAGACCTGATCGATGCCATCGACCGGATCAGGTCGGCTCGTTCGGTGGGTAAACCCAACCGCTTCCAGTTCGACAGGGCCATGCCACAGAAGCTTTTGGATTACCTGACCACCTCTTTCCATATTTCCAAAGACATCATGGTCATGGGCGGGAACAGGCACAACTTCAGGGATTTTTTCTCTTTCCCAAATCCTGTTTACCCCAAACTTGAGAATCAAGGGCTGCCCCCCATACCCATCCCTGCACTGGCCAATCAGAAAAAACCCATTGCCAGCCTTATCGCAAAAAAAGATTTTTTGCTGAGTGTGCCCTATCAGCCTTTTGAGCACTATCTGAGGTTCCTCCGGGAAGCGTCCACAGATCCCGCAGTAAAGGAGATTAAAACCACACAGTATAGGGTATCGGACCACTCGGTGGTTGTTAACTCCCTGATTGCAGCAGCCGAAAATGGGAAGAAAGTTACGGTATTTGTGGAGCTGAAGGCACGTTTCGACGAAGAGGCCAACCTGAAATGGGCCTATGAGATGACCAAGGCCGGAATCCGGATCATATACAGCATCCCCAAGCTAAAAGTACATGCCAAAATCGCCATGGTCATCCGAAAGAAGGGGACTAAATATGGCGACCAGGTCTATCTTGGTACCGGAAATTTCAATGAAAAAACAGCCCGTCTTTATGGTGATCATGGCCTGTTCACATCCAATCCAGAGGTAGTCGGTGAGGTAAAAGACCTTTACAAGCACCTGGAAGATCAACAAGTACGACCCGACTTCAAACATATCCTGGTACCTGGATTCAATATGGTCTCCTCCTTCATTGAGATGATCAATCAGGAAATTAGCAATGCAAAAAAAGGAGGGATTGGATATATCCTATTAAAGATGAATGGATTGCAGGATAAGGAGATGGTTGACAGTCTTTACAGGGCAAGCGAGGCCGGCGTCAAGGTGGACCTGATCATCAGGGGGGTTTGCACCCTTAAAACGGGGATGCCCTACAGCAAAAACATCAGGGTAATCCGGATCGTAGACAGGTACCTTGAGCATGCAAGGGTATACATCTTTCTTAACAATGGCGACCATAGAATCTTCCTTGGTTCGGCCGACTGGATGAAACGAAACCTCAGGAGCAGGGTGGAGTGTGCTTTCCCGGTTTACGATCCTGACCTTAAAAAGGAGTTGATAGACATCATGAACATCCAACTTTCCGACAATGTAAAAGCCTGTGAAATAGATGAGAATCTGAGAAATCAGCGGATCGTTACCAAAGGGCCCGATATCAGGGCTCAGATCTCCATTTCTGAGTATTTCAAGAATAAATACACCATCCCAAAGTATTCAGAGAACGTATTAACCTAGATGGCCATATGGAACTTCAGACAAGACTCAAACATATCCACTCTGAAGCAGAGTTTAATCAGATACTAGAGGAAAATGCTAATGTAATGATCTGCTGTGGCCGAATGGGACCCATGTGCCTGCCAGTTTACGCCGCCATGGAGATCCTGCAGAATCAGTTCCAGCATGTGGCTTTCTGCGACCTACCTTTTGATCATCCTGAGGCACATGTGATCCGTATGCTGCCTGAATGTCGAGGTTTTATGGGAATTCCTTTTACTGTTTACTTTAAAAACGGAGCGCCTGTCAAAGCCACCACCAGTATTCAGACCCAGGACCAGGTAGAAACCATTCTGAAAGCATATTATTAATCATTGCATGTCAGGGATCCAAAAGAAAAAAAGTGCCCTCTCAGTTTCTGAAGGTGTAGAACAACCGGGTTCAATCAACCTGCAGGCTCTCAATCAACTAAAGAAAGTAAAAAAGCGGCAGCACAGCTCTGCCCAGTTGCTGAGCGGAATCCGCAAGGGCGACATCAGCCTGCTGGGCCAGGCCATTACCCTGGTGGAGAGCTCCCTGGAGAGTCATCAAAGGGCTGCACAGGAACTTGTCGCCGCCTGTTTGCCCTATTCGGGAAATGCATTCCGTATGGGGATCACAGGGGTGCCTGGTGCAGGGAAGAGTACCTTCATCGAAGCACTGGGCAAACATATTATCGACAAGGGTGGCAAACTGGCTGTCCTGGCAATTGATCCAAGCAGCGAGCGATCCAGAGGTAGTATCTTGGGTGATAAGACCCGCATGGAAGAGCTGGCAGGAAGCAACAGTGCCTATATCAGACCTTCTCCCTCCGGAGGTACGCTGGGGGGCGTAGCCAGGAAAACCAGGGAGACCATTATACTGTGTGAGGCAGCAGGATTCGATACCATCTTTGTGGAGACTGTTGGTGTCGGACAATCAGAAACAGCTGTCCACAGCATGGTCGATTTCTTTCTCCTGGTCATGCTGGCAGGGGCAGGTGATGAATTGCAGGGAATAAAAAGGGGGATCATGGAGATGGCCGATGCCATTATAATCAACAAGGCCGATGGCAATAACATCCAAAGGACCAGACGGGCACAGGCCGAATTTGCTAATGCGCTTCACCTCTTCCCTCCTTCTCTTTCAGGTTGGGTTCCACTTGTGCTTACCTGTTCTTCGCTTTATAACAAAGGGATCAGTGAAATATGGGCTATGGTCCAGGAATACTCCTCCTTTGTTTCAGGGAGCGGTTTCCTGAAGGAGCGTAGGTTGGAACAGTCCAGGTACTGGATGCATGAGACCCTTCGGGAGGGTATCTACAACCAGGTATTTAATGATCCCGCCATGAAAAAAGAGCTTGAAGCGCATGAAAAAGCCATTTCAGAAGGACGCATCACCTCCTTTATGGCCGCATCCGCTATCTTGAACAAGTATAAATCCGGGAAATAATCCACCAGTCTATTCACCTGTTAAATATTTAATTGTAATATTGCGCTTCAATTTAAAACTCAATCTGATATGCGTAAATTAATTTGGATCATGCTGGCCGTCATTGCCTTGCAGTCCTGTGATCAAAACATGGAAACCTATAACATTAAAGTGAACCTGGATGGCACCGAGGGCAAATGGGTCAAGCTTATGGCCAGGGCAGACAGAAACTATGTGACCCATGATTCTGCCTTTGCGGAAGCAGGGGCTCCAGCTGTCCTTACAAAGGGAATTGATGGCATAAACACCATGTACCTGACAGTGGAAGATACAGAGGCTAATATCCAGCTACTGGTGGATAACAGTAATTACACCATTAGCGGATCCACGGATGATCCTGAGATCAAAACGGATAGTAAAGCTCAGAATGATCTGAATGCCTACAATGAGAAACTCAGGCCCATCACAGAACAGATGAACGCGATGGTCGCTGAACTTAGAAAGGGTCCCGATGCCGAAAATTCCGAGGCCTTTGAAAGTCTGCGTGAAGCCTATTATGCGCTCTATGAAAAACAGGATGACCTGGACTCTGCCTATATCGCAGAAAATCCCTCCTCCTTTGCAACAGTACTTGCCTTAAGGAATACATTCTATATGCTGGATACAGAAGAGCTTGAAGCAGCGCTTACCAGGCTGGACGCCCCACTGCAAGAGATAGAGGAGTACAAATATATGTATGACAAGATGGAGCGAATGAAGGCTGTTGCCATCGGTCTGAAATATACAGATTTCGGACTGGAGACCCCGGAGGGGGAGCTTCTGAACGTATCTGATGTACACCAGGGAAATGTATTGCTGATTGACTTCTGGGCCAGCTGGTGCGGACCATGCCGCAGGGCCAATCCCGAAGTGGTGGGAATTTACAATGAATACCACGAGGCGGGCTTTGAGATCCTTGGCGTTTCGCTGGATCGTGACTCTGCCAGCTGGGTAAAAGCCATTGCAGACGACCAACTCACCTGGAAGCATATATCCGATCTGAAATACTGGAACTCAGAAGGTGCCGTACTTTATGGTGTACCAGCAATCCCCCATACTGTTCTCATCGACAGGGATGGAATCATCACTGCCAAGAACCTGCATGGCGAGGAACTTCGCCAGGCAATCGAAGCACTCTTATAGTACCTTCTTAGCCAGTACCAAAAAAGAAGAAAAAGAGAGAGCCGGTCGCAAATGCGCCGGCTCTCTCTTTGTATGGGTCCGGGTACAAGTCCTAGGTACTCTTAAGTACCTCCCCTTTCACCCAGAGGATCATTTTACTTTTCTTGGGATCATTGGTAATTATGGTCACCGTTTTATTTTGGTTACCCACCTTACCTGCAGAGTTGAACACGGTCTTTATATTGACCGATTCTCCGGGTGCAATAATTCTTTTCTCCGGTTGAACCGCGGTACAACCGCAGGATGCCTTTACCTTTCTTATTTGAAGATCCGATTTGCCTGAATTGGTCAGCACGTAGGTATGCTCAACTTTCTCTCCCTGCTGAATCTTTCCAAATTTGAACTCGGCATCATCCACGCTGAGTATTGGTGCATCAGCCAGCTCAGCCTGGGTGAGGGAAGAAAAATCCTCTTCGATATTGGCACTGATCACCAGGCTATAGGTCCTGTCCGACGTCCCGTTAATATCAAGGGACATCCTGTCGATCACAAAGCCCCAGTCATTTCTCAATGGCGCATTGTAAGTGGCAACGATCTCACCCTTTTGTTTCGGTTTTAGCACAGCAGGTTTCATTGCAATGACAACATGCTTGGGTACCTTCTGGAAACCTACCTTTATTTCTTCACCCGAGTTGTTAATAACTTCCAGTCGTTTCTCAGAAACAGCTGTATTTTTTAGGTTACCAAAGGCCAGGTGGTTAGATTTCAGGCGCATGGGACCCATTGCATAACGATAATCATCCTCTATGGTTCTGGGTTTGGGTTCAACCTCCCCTGCTATCGTAAGTCTTACACTTCCAGGATTCGAATTCGAAATTACAGTTACATACTTCCTGAAAGCGCCGGGCCTGCCAGCCGGATTGTAGGTGGCAGCCACAAAACCCTTACCTCCGGGGGGGATAGGTTCACGCGTCCAGCTTGGGGCCGTGCAACCACACGACGCTGAGACATTCTGAATAATCAGGTCACCTCCACCGGTATTCACAAACTCAAACTTATGAGTTACTGTTCCATCCGCCTCCTTAAACTTTCCGAAATCATGTGTTGTTTCATCAAAGGATATTGAAGGTTGTACCGTCTGAGACATCAGGGGTACCATGAAAGCGGCCAAACAGATAAATACTATGCTCCGTTTCATATTCCAACTTTTATATGGTGTAATAAATATATTTGAATTCACTTATGACTGTAAAATTAACACAAATAAACTATAAATAGTTGCACAATTTTTGAGGTAAGTATAAGAATACAATTATCGGGCCGTTTTAAAAAATCCCAATTTGGCGAATAATGATTACTTTTAAAACGCCATTACAGGAAATGAGAAGCATAGGTAGAATAGGGCTCCTGTTATTCCTGATACTCAGTTCAGCTGGTTTGTCTGCACAGTTTTACAACGGGATGCAGATGAATTTCGGAAAGAACAGGGTACAGTATAACAACCGATACTGGAAATATTATCGGTTTGATAGATTTGATGTCTACTCCTATGAGAATGGCACAGATCTTTCGTTGTACGTGGCCGATTTCGTGGAAAAGGAGCTTGCGCTGATTGAGCGCTTCTTCGATTATGATATCGAGCGGCGGATGATCTTCCTGACCTACAACAAACTTTCAGACTTCAGACAGAGTAATATTGGCCTGGTCTCTGAGGCAGAAGAATACAACATAGGCGGGACAACCACTATTATCCAGAACAAAGTTTTCCTCTATTTTGATGGGGATCATATGAACTTCGAGCGGCAGATCAGGGCGGCAATTGCCAAAGTGCTGGTTACTGAGATGATGTTTGGAAAGGGGGTCAAAGATAACCTGACCAGCAGCACCATGATTAACCTTCCTGAATGGTACCTGGAAGGGCTGATCTCTTTTGTCTCCAATCCCTGGGACTATGAGCTGGAGAACCGGGTAAAAGATGGAATTGTTTCAGGGAAATACAGCAAATTTGTGAATTTGCAGGATGATGATGCCCGTTATGCAGGACACTCATTCTGGAAATATGTGGCTGATCTTTACGGAGTGTCCATCATACCGCAGATACTATATATTACCAAAATCAACAAGAATGCTGAAAGTGGCTTTCACTATGTACTTGGCAGCAAGCTGAAAGAGCTCTCCATAGACTGGTCAGCTTATTATCTGGGAATGTATGCGTCAACTGAAGAGAATGCCGGGCTCCCCGATCAGGGAAAAATTCTGGAGAAGCCCAATAAACGAAGAGTATACCAGAATATTAAGATCAGTCCGGATGGTCGCATGGTGGCTTATGTTACCAACCAGAAAGGGCAGTATAAACTCTGGATACATGATGAGGCCACCCAGAAACAAAAAAGAATCTACAAAAGGGGTGATAAACTGGATCAGATCAATGACTATTCTTTCCCCGAGATTGCCTGGCACCCCTCTTCTCAAATCCTGGGTTTTGTAACAGAGGAAAAGGGAGAAACAAAGTTTCATATATATAACCTGGAAACCCGTCAGATTACCACCCGAAATCTGCTATTATTTGAGAAGGTGCTGGATTTAAGTTTTTCCCCAGATGCAAGGAAACTGGTGTTCTCAGCTGTAGCTGATGGCCAGACTGATATTTGGGTATTTGATATTGCTGCTTCGACCAATGACCGGATCACAAACGACCTGGCCGATGACTTCAATCCAAAGTTCATCAACAATATGAACAACATCTCTTTTGTCTCCAACCGCAGAAGCGATACTCTCTTCATGGAAAACGATCCTGAAAACAACACTACCACCGCATTTGCAGTCTATGTCTACGATTATGCGGGCCGAAGCCCCTTGCTACAGAAAATCTCTGAGGGCAACTATATCAATCATACTCAGCCACTGTCGCCCAGGCATAATGAGTTCTTCTACCTGAGTGATAAGAACGGCATTGTAAATCGTTATTATGCCCAGTACGACAGCACCATCAGCCTTGTGGATACCACCATTCATTACAGGTATTTTGCCAATAGCTTTCCGCTATCCAACTACAAACGAAATATCCTTTCCCACGATATCAATACCGAAACCCAGGAGATTGCTGAAGTTATTTACAACGATGGCAGGTATCATATGTACAAGTATCCCATGGAGTTTGAAAAGAAATTCGGGGACCAGCTGGAATCCACCGTATACAAGAGCAGGCATGTGAGCAGGCTCACTGCAGAAGACTCAATTCACCACGTGGAGAAGAAGGTGATTTCCATGAAGGATATTGCCGACAATCAGCTGGTTCACCAGGGTGATACCATTGAATTGCAGGCGTTTAAAATCGATATCAATAACTACATCTTCGAGCGGGAGAAACTCAATTACTACAACAATCAACTCAGAGACATAAATCTGAACCTGGTACTTGACTCCACAGAGAACAAGAGACTGATGTATATCGATTACTCGACCTCCTTCTATCCCAATAAGCTGGTCAGCCAGATCGACTTCAGCTTCCTGAATGCTTCCTACCAGGCCTTCACCGGTGGAGCGTTCTACTATAATCCGGGACTGAACCTTCTGTTCAAGGTGGGGGCCAATGATCTCTTCGAAGATTACAGGCTGGTTGGAGGAGTCCGCTTTGCAACCGATTTCGACAGTAATGAATACCTGCTCAGCTTTGAGAACCTGAAGCAACAGCTAGACAAACAGCTGGTTTTTCACCGCCAGATATTTAAGAGTTACATCGATTCCAGGACCACCGTCAAAACCTATACACATGAACTGCTGGCTTCGGTGAAATATCCATTAAGTCAGACGCTGGCAGTGAAAGGGACTGCATCATTCAGGCATGACAACTACGTATATCTCTCCAAAAACAATGAGACTCTTAACGAAGAGAACATTTTGAAAGTTTGGGGCGGACTAAAAGGAGAAGTGATTTTTGATAATACCAGGAAGTTAGGCACCAACCTGTACAGCGGAACGCGGTGGAAAGTATTTGGGGAGGCATACCGACAGATCAATGAAGCCAAATCGGACCTGTTTGTAGTGGGAGGCGATGTCAGGTACTATCTTCGGATCCACCGAACATTGATCTGGGCCAACAGGATCGCAGGAAGCGGCTCTTTTGGCAGAAGTCCCCTCATCTATTACCTGGGAAGTGTGGACAACTGGATCAATCTGAACCAATCGGATAATCCCACTTTTAATGAGTCTGTTGCCATTGATTATTCCCGGAATTATGCCTATCAGGCGCTTTCAACCAATTTGAGAGGTTTCTCCCAAAATATCAGGAACGGAAGTAATTTCCTGGTCTTCAATACGGAGCTCAGGTGGCCCATTTTCCGCTACCTTGCCGGGCATCCGCTGGGTTCGGGATTCCTCAATAACTTCCAGGTTGTTGGATTTGCTGATGTGGGAACTGCATGGACCGGTCTTCATCCCTTTGATGATGAAAATGCCTGGAATACTGAAGTTATCGTCAACGGCCCCATGACCATTACCATCGATGCCAACAGAGAACCTATTGTTGCAGGATATGGATTTGGATTGAGAGCCATGTTGCTGGGCTATTTCATCCGGATGGACTGGGCCTGGGGTGTGGAGAATATGGTGGTTCAACCCAGGATGTTCTACCTCTCACTGAGTCTCGATTTTTAACTCCACTACTCCCTTATGAACCTTGAACAGCAGATAGCCAACATCCTGACCGATCCATTGGTGGAGGAGATCATCACCATCAGGCGCCAGCTTCATCAGCATCCGGAACTTTCATTTTTCGAGTATAAGACTTCTGAATCCATCAGGGGACTTCTCGATCAGTGGGGAATCGATTATACCTTTCCCCATGTGGAAACAGGGATTGTTGCCCGCATAGAGGGAGCTAAACCAGGAAAACGAATTGCCCTTCGGTCAGATATGGACGCCCTGCCCATAACTGAAAATTCGGGACTTTCCTTCTCGTCCAGGAACAAGGGAGTGATGCATGCCTGCGGTCATGATATGCATATGGCTTCTCTGCTTGGTACCATCCGTGTACTGGATCAGCTAAAACATGAGATTCAGGGGGAGGTACTCTTCCTGTTCCAACCAGGTGAAGAGCTTATCCCAGGCGGGGCAAAACTGATGCTGGAGGAGGGCGTTTTCAAGGGTCGCGAACCTCATTTGATAATTGCCCAGCACGTGCTCCCTGAAATGGACGCCGGGCATGTGGGTTTCAAACCAGGGATCTACATGGCTGCCAATGATGAAATCTTTATTACAGTAAAAGGCAAAGGCGGTCATGCGGCATTGCGTCAAGATATCAAGGATCCTATATTGATGGCCTCACAGATCCTTCTCACCCTCCAGGAGAAGATAATGCACAAGGCCCCTGAAGATTCCCCCACTGTCCTCTCCTTTGGCAAAGTACTTGCCGATGGTGCAACAAATGTTATCCCCGATGATGTGATCCTGGAGGGAACTTTCCGGACCATGAATGAGGAATGGCGAAAAGAAGCACATGAGCTTATTGCTCACTTAGCCTCAAATATCGCATCTGCCATGGGTGGTTCTGTGGATGTTGAGATTAGACATGGTTACCCTTTCCTGCATAACAACGAGCAGATCACAAGGGAATCCAAACGATTGGCCATTCAACTGCTGGGAGAAGAGAATGTGAAGGATATGGATATCCGGATGACTGCAGAAGATTTTTCCTGGTTTACCCAGAGTATTCCTGGGATGATGTACAGGTTTGGAGTCGGAGATCCTGGTTCTGAACAACCCTTTTCCCTCCATACGCCCCAGCTTAAAGTCAACGAATCCGCATTGAGGACCGGGATCTCCCTGATGGCTTACCTGGCCATAGAATTACTAAAAATAGAGGCTGTTGAAAAAATAAATACCTGAGATGGATTGTGAAATAGAAATTAGACATTAAATTTGCGCCGTAAGAATTTAAAAAAACGAAGATATGGCTTATGTAATTTCAGATGATTGTACTGCATGTGGCACCTGTATTGATGAGTGCCCGGTTGAAGCAATTGCCGAAGGAGATATTTATGTAATTGATCCGGAGCTGTGCACAGACTGTGGCGCTTGTGCCGATGTTTGTCCCGTTGAAGCAATCAGCCCTGAATAGGGTCGGGAACTACAAAACTTGAAAGAAAGACTGCCTCAACAGGGCGGTCTTTTTTTTTATAACTTTGGATGGAAGTGAATCTGAAGAATAAAATATTTGTTACAATTTTTGGCGCCGATACACGGGCTGGAAAAACCTTTGATGTGATCCTGTTCTGGATGATCATTGTCAGCGTCATCGTCGTGGTGATGGAGAGTGTATCCACTCTGCAGGAGGCCCACAAACAATTCTTTTTCTCTACCGAATGGTTCTTCACCATTATCTTTACCCTGGAGTATCTGCTCAGGATTTATAGCTCCCCCCGTCCGTGGAAATACATGACCAGTTTTTTTGGGATTGTGGACCTGCTGGCCATCCTTCCCACTTACATGGGTTTGATATTTGATCACACCACCTTCCTGCTTACAATCCGTGCGCTCAGGTTGCTCAGGATGTTCAGGGTATTTAAACTGGGAAGATATCTGAAAGAAGCCGCCATCCTGGTAAGGGCACTTCAACAGAGTTTTCGAAAGATCATCATCTTCTTTGGTGCAGTGCTTACCCTGGTATTGATCCTGGGTTCCATGCTCTATCTTATCGAAGGAGAAGAGAACGGATTTACTTCCATCCCCCAGAGTATCTACTGGGCCATTGTCACCATCACCACAGTGGGCTACGGGGATATTGCCCCTGCCACTGTTCTGGGAAAGATTCTGGCCTCAGTGGCCATGCTCACTGGTTACTCTATCATTGCAGTTCCCACAGGTATTATAACCCTTGAGATGGGGAAGGCTGCCAAATCGGGAACTGATAACAGGCAGGTCTCCTGTACAAACTGTGGTCATAGACTGCACGACAAGGATGCCCAATTCTGCAAGATGTGCGGAACCAAGCTTTAGCTAATGAAACGATTTATACCAGCACTCCTCTGTGTGATTACTTTTTGGCCTATGCAGGCGCAGGACAACTCTTTTGTTATGGAACCGAAAGACCCTTCGATCATCGCAAGAATCAGTTTCATTTCTCCGCAATTAATTGCTGAGATTGCACCTTCCAAATACTTTACCCTCAGCACAGGCTTCTGGCTAAAAACCTCCTTATGGGACCTGGATGAGTCTGGCCAATCATATACACAACCCTATGTCACCCCAAGCTTTAAACTTGAACCCCGTTACTACTTTAACCTGGACGACCGGCATGATAAAGGCAAGTCAACACGCTACTATTCCGGTTGGTATATCAGTCTACCCTTTAACATTGAATTTCCTGATTTACGTTTCTCGCTTGGAGGAGCTATAGGTTTCCAGTACACCATGGGCCGGCGATGGTACTGGAATTTCAGCCTTGGTCCTGGTTTCACCTATAGCGATTCGCACTTCTATATGAGTGGCGCCGGAGAATTCGGCCTGGGCATTATCCTGAATAAAATGTAGCTTTTTTCAAAATAACCAATGGAGCTTTTTTTGAAGATTGTTAAACTTCCACCCTTTTTATAAGTCTAATCCAGATATCAGATACTTCAACTAAACATCAAATCCAACCATGAAATCTATCAACCCAGTGCTTTTACTTTTTACAGGGATCTCCCTGTTCCTTCTCAGTGGATGTGGGGAGAAATACACCATTGAGGAACAAGAATCATTCACACTGGTACTAAACAAAGGTGGACAAACCCTTGGGTACGTTCCCGCTTCAGGAGTCACCCTGATTGAAAAAAGCGGTTACGCTTTTAAGGACCTGAATAAGAATGGCGAACTGGACATCTATGAAGACTGGCGTCAGCCCGCAGACGAAAGGGCCAAAAACCTGGTGAGCCAGATGAGCGTGGAGCAGATGGCCGGACTGATGCTCTACAGTGCGCACCAGTCCATTCCTTCGGGAAGCCGCGGATTCGGTTCGGGAACCTACAATGGGCTTGCCCTCCAGGAGAGTGGTGCAGCAGCCTCCGATCTTAGCGATCAGCAGCTTAAGTTCCTCACCGAAGACCATTTGCGTCATGTACTGATCACTTCTGTGGAGAGCCCAAAGGTGGCAGCAGAATGGAACAATAATGCTCAGCAGCTGGTGGAAGGCCTGGGTCTAGGAATCCCGGCCAATACCAGTTCGGACCCACGGCACAGGAGCCGTGCCGAGACGGAGTATAACGCTGGATCCGGAGGGAATATCTCCATGTGGCCAGCCTCCCTGGGGATCGCGGCCTCCTTTGATCCGGAACTGATGAAACAGTTTGGAGAAATTGCTTCCATAGAATACAGGGCACTTGGTATTGCCACTGCCCTTTCTCCGCAGATCGATCTGGCCACAGAACCACGCTGGAGCCGCTTCAGTGGTACCATGGGAGAAGATCCCGATCTGGCTACCGATATGGCACGTGCTTATGTGGATGGATTCCAGACCTCCTCCGGAGCAGATGAAATTCTGAACGGCTGGGGATATCACAGTGTAAATGCCATGGTCAAGCACTGGCCCGGCGGTGGCCCAGAGGAAGGCGGGCGTGATGCGCACTTTGGATATGGAGCCTATGCAGTTTACCCGGGAAATAATTTGAAAGATCATTTGCAGTCTTTTACTGAAGGAGCCTTTAAACTGAATGGGGCAACTGAAATGGCCTCTGCAGTAATGCCCTATTATACCATCTCTAACAACATAGATACAAAGAACGGCGAGAATGTGGGAAATGCCTATAACAAGTATATTATAACGGACCTGCTGCGTGATAAATACGGATATGATGGGGTTGTCTGTTCCGACTGGGGCATAACGAGAGATGCTGCCAGTGTAGAATCCTTTGGAGGCATGGCCTGGGGTGTTGAATCCCTTAGTGTGGCCGAAAGACACTACAAAGCCATCGATGCGGGAATAGATCAATTCGGCGGTAACAACGACATGGGACCGGTTCTGGAGGCCTATAAAATGGGCGTAGATGAGCATGGTGAAGCTTATATGAAAGAACGCTTTGAGCTGTCTGCTATCAGGCTCCTTCGCAATATTTTCAGGGTAGGTCTTTTTGAGAATCCCTACCTGGATCCAGACAAAACAGCAGAAATCGTTGGGAACCCAGAATATATGAAGGCCGGTTTCGAGGCACA
>DAOWFP010000142.1 GCA_030637895.1 Bacteroidota bacterium
ATAGATGTAATTATCATCCTCAACAAAATACTCTGATCCCGAGCGGCCTCCACCGTCTTTGAAACGGTCATTGATATTGTACCACCACTTAATCTCCAGGTCTACCTTGCCACCGGATTCCAAAGGCTCGGGAAGATCAATCCGCATCATGGTGTAGTTAATGGTATATGGGAGATCCTCTCCCTGTCCGTCTCCCACATGCTCGAGCTTAAATCCACCATCAAAGTCACTCAAAAACATTCCCATATAATAACGATGCATCCGTTGACTCAGGGTCAAAGGCATAGTTAATTTGCTCAGGCTCTCTTTCTGCCTTACATTCTGATCCAGCTGTACCCAGAGGTAGTTCAGTGGATCGGGCGAATTGTTGATATACTCTATTTGCTCCTCGCCTCTGATCAACTGCTTCTCATCATCCAGTTCGATGGAGATCTTGTAATTGGCCTGTTGCTGCCAGTATAACTGTCCCGGCGCCCCCGAACCTGTCCTGTAGGCATTGGGCGTATTAAATTCAGTACGCATCTGCCTGAATTTATTCTTTGAGGGGTCCATCTTCTCCTGGGCCTGCAATGAAACTACCATTGTGCCAATCAACAGAACTGAAGTAAATCTTTTCATCCTACGTGCGATTTTTAAAAGTCCTAAAGTTAACAAAAGAATGACCATATTTGTTTGAGCAAAACTTACATATCTTGCTTAAAAGAAAGACGATAAGGCTTGGATTGGTCCTGTTTACGCTGTTAATCTGCAGTGGCTGGTTGATGCATAAGTTTTATGTGAGTCTGTCCGAAATCAGATATAACACAGAAACAGAACGCTTTGAAGTGTCCATGCGTATTTTCCCCGACGACCTGGACCGGGTCCTTCTGGAACGAAGCGGAATCCATACCCAGCTGGCCACTGAAATGGAACATAAAAGTGCCGACAGCCTTCTGATGGTCTACCTCCTGGAAGACTTTAGCATCGAGGTAAATGGAGCTCTACTTGAACTGGACTACCTGGGAAATGAACCCGAATCGGATGCCATCTGGTGCTACATGGAATCATCAAAGGTGGTAGCTCCTGAATCCATCACGGTACGTAATGCCATTCTCACAGAGTACTTCCCCGACCAGGTTAACATTATC
This sequence comes from Bacteroidota bacterium, assembly GCA_030637895.1. Taxonomy (GTDB): domain Bacteria; phylum Bacteroidota; class Bacteroidia; order Bacteroidales. The sequence goes on from DAOWFP010000142.1 coordinate 1,128, forward strand.
CAGGTCTACTACGGAAAATGGAACAAAGGCTTGCTGTTGAATCGTAATGAAAATGCTGGCAAGCTCACCATCGGGAGTAATTAATCCAGCTCAAGCTTTAGTTTACCCAGCTCCTGATTGATCAAATCAACCTCATCCACAGAAAGCTGCACATCAAGTGCTCCGGCATTTTGCTTTACCTGTTCTTCGGTTCTTGCTCCCACCAGTGCCACAGTGATTCCAGGCTGACAAAGGGTCCAGGCAATAACAAGCTGTGAAAGGCTTGCACTTTTCTCCTCGGCAAGAGGTTTAATCTTTTCAAGAAATCTATTGATAATAATCAGATTATTCACCTTAAAATGAGGCGTTTCGGGACGGTTATCGCCCGGTGCAAAAGGATAATCGGGGGTGATTTTCCCGGTGAGCAATCCACGCTGAAGCGGACTGTAGGCCAGGATTCCGCATGAGTTATCCAGGCACCAGGGTACCACATCCTGCTCTATCTCTCTGCGAACCATACTATAAGGTACCTGGTTGGAGCTCAGCTCAACCACGCTTGACGCCTGTTCCATCTGCTCCACCGAATAGTTGCTTACCCCTGCAGCTCTGATCTTTCCCTGCTCCATCAGGATACGGAAAGCCTCCATGGGCTCCTCAATAGGGGTCGTATTATCGGGCCAGTGGATCTGATAAAGATCAATATAATCAGTACCCAGGCGCCTGAGGCTCTCCTCGCATTCCGCAATGATGCTCTCCCGCCCCGAATACTTATAGATATCTCGTTGAATACCGCTGTTATCGTTGGAGGTAAAAAAATACTCCCCCTTTGTACCTTCCCAGCGCATACCGCATTTGGTGAGTATTTCGTATTTATCACGCTTTCCCTTTATGGCCTCTCCCACAAGCTCTTCCGAATGGCCAAAGCCATAGATGGGTGCCGTATCAAGGGAGGTGATTCCGTTATCGAGACAGGCATGAATGGCTCTTAAAGAATCTTTCTTATCTGATCCGCCCCACATCCATCCACCGATGGCCCAGGCTCCAAAGGCAATGGGGGAAACCGGTATAGCAGCTAAGCCTAATGATCTTTTTTCCATATTAATTATCCTGTTTAAACTGATTAGCATATCCCATAGGCAGGTAATTGTCATAGCTAAGGCAGACCTCCCTGGAGAACTGAATGGCTATGGCAAGAATCTCTACCCACTGGTTTTTATTCAGCAACTTTATTTGCTCCCTTCCATATCCCTTCTTCCATATTCCATAAAGGAGTCCTGCATTAAAAGTATCCCCTGCACCAATGGTGCTTACGGGCTCAATGCGCTCCACCTCCATATGAAAACTGAGCGAAGGGGTTCTTAGATATACCCCATCTGCATTGGCTGTATAAACAAGGGCATCACTTAAGGGAGCTACCTTCTCCCAGGCTTCATCCGGATTATCCGTGTCGAATATATTAAGTAGGTCCTCGTCGGAAGCCCTGACCAGTGTTGCGTAGCCCAGGTTCTCCCTGATCACCGGGACAAGTTGGTCTCTCTCCGCCAGATGGGTGCTTCTGAAATTGGGATCGTACATGATGGTGGCACCTGCACGATCAGCTTTTTCAAGCAGTTCCTTTACCCGGGGACGTATGCCTGGATTCAGGGCATAGAATGATCCAAACATCAAGAGGTCATCCTTTTGAAAATCAGGAAATTCCACTGCAAGTCGCTGCGCAGGATAATCCTTATAAAACTGGTATTCTGCATCACTGTTTTCATTGAGGAAGGCCAGGGCAATGGCAGTTTGTCCCTTGGGATACCTGGAGATGAAATTTGCCTGCACTCCATTCTCATTCATAAAATGCAGGATCAGGTCTCCCACTTTATCATGCCCCGTTTCACTAATGAAATTGATGGGAGCTCCCAGGCGACCAAGCGTAACGGAGGCATTGAACGCGGACCCGCCTGGTTTGGCCGTTTGCGGTTCCACCCCTTTAAATATGATATCCAGAAGCGTCTCTCCTACCGTATAGATATTCATCCTCTGCTATTTAACAAGGCGTGAAATAGCCTTGAATTCGTCTGTTCCGGCCACCCTGGCCAGTTCAAAAAGAATCGATTCGCAGGTGGTAATTACCGCCCCCTCAGTTCGCATTCTCTCCACAGCCACTCGTTTATCCTCCGGATTACGTGATGAGATACAATCCTCCACCACCACTGCAGTGTATCCGGCAGCAAGGAGGTCAACCACTGTTTGCAAAACGCAGACATGAGCTTCTATGCCACAAATGATGATTGTCTTATTATTCTGCATTACAGCGTTTTGCAATACTGCTGGTTCATCGCAACAGGAAAATGCTATTTTCTCTATAAAGGAATCCTGAATCAGCAGTACAGCGATATCATCTACCGTTGCACCCAGTCCCCTGGGATATTGCTCGGTGATTACAAGCGGCACATTCAGCACTTTAAGCCCTTCAATCAACATAAGACATTTTTTAAGAAGTGCCTCTTTATCATCCATATGAGGAAAGAGCTTCCCCTGGATATCGATGACCAGTCCGGCCGAATCCTCCCGCCTAATCCTCATTTCCTGCCTCCCTTGATTTCTCCCCAAGGTATCCTCCGTGATGCCGTCGGGCATAGTCCTTGGGGCTAAAGGCGATCCGCTTCATCATCAATACCACCAGAACATCACTGATTACTGCCATGGTTGTGGCTGAAGTGGTGGGTGTTAGACCCAGAGGACAGACTTCGTCCGGGTTTCCTGTATAGAGCACCAGTTTTGATTCCCTGGCCAGGGGGCCTTCGGGATTTCCTGTGATAATCACCACCGGGACTTTTGCATGCAGTTCATGGGCCAGCTTCACAAGCTCAAGTATTTCTCTTGTCTTCCCGGAGTTGGAAAGTACCAGGAGTACATCATTTTCCCTGATAATCCCCAGATCGCCATGCTGCGCCTCACTTGGATGCAGAAAAAGGGCCGGAGTACCTGTGGAACTGAGTGTGGTAGCCATATGATTGGCCACATGACCCGCTTTTCCCATACCACTGGCAATGATCTTCCCTCCCCGCAGGTGTACCTTTTCATAGATCAATTCAACCACCTCATCATAATCGGTGCTTATGGGAATGGATCGAATAGCTTCAGCTTCCTGATCCAGCACCCGTCTGATTTCTTCTCTATAATTACTGCTCATTTCTTCGGTTATCTCGTCAACCAAAGTTAATATAAAAGCAGTTAAATGATAATGCTATGGATCGGTTTGAGAGAACTCCCTGATAATGGCATCGGTTGTAATCACCCTTGCATAACTTCCCTGAAGAGTATTGAGAGTGGAATAATGAACATTCTTGGCAGATATGATATGCTCTTCGTATTGAAGCGCCCTGGTGGCACATGCATCAGAAGCAAGCAAGCAGATAAATCCATGGTCGTGAGCTGCCCTGACAGCTGCCTCCACACACATATGGGTTTGCATCCCACAGATAACCAGTTGTTCAACCGAGTCCTGCTGCATCATCTCCAGCAGTCCGGTTCCCATAAAAGCATTCACCTGGTCCTTTGATATTACCGGTTCGTCCCCCTGTGGTTTCACATAGGGATGAATGTCACCACCCGGTTCAAAGTTATGACGAACATGGTATACGGGCATCTCACTATTCCTGAAATGGTCCAATAACAAGCCAGCATTCATTCCTGCAAGCTCCGGATTCTCCAGCTGCATCCTGCCACCGGGAAAATAAAATTCCTGTACATCAACAATCAGTAAAGCGGTTTTCTGCCCCATTAATAAATGGGTCCCTGTGCTCAGCAGGAGAAGAAGAAGAATATATCTACGTACCATAGCGGACCAATTTACGGAATTGTATAAAACCAACCAAGAGAAAGGTGATTTGACATACCCCTTTCTTGAACTGCATCTGGACCCATGTGAAGTAACTTTCACACCTCCTGCCTATCCCATTTTCGGATTTTCTGCAAGTCACCAGGTAGTGACTTAGTTACAAGGTGGTGACTTAAGATAAATGATCATACATTTTCCACTGACTTGTATGTCGCTGTCATAGAGATCATTATAAAATTATATATAATAATACAAATGAAGTTAGAAGTCACCTATTTAGCTTAAGTCACCTGTTGGTGACTTCCGGATTTTCTGAAAACTGATATCCTAAGCCCGGTCCACAAATCAGAGAAATGAAAGGGAATTTTTAGCTCAACGTAGCAAATTATTGGGATATATATATAGGAACAGTGTGGAAAAACGCATACTAGGGGGTTGCATTCAATATATCATGTATTTATACTTCTTTCTCCCTTTTATAATAGGGGTCATATTTATATTTTATATATTTTATATTTATTTACCCCCTAATTTAATAGGGGTTGGAATGTATAGTTATACTTTTGTATTTAACTATAATTAATCGAACCATAAAAATTACAATTATGAAGAGATGTGATCTAATTAGTGGCGTATTGACACTGTTGATGGCAAGCATGCTAGTCTCACCTATGAATTTGAATGCTCAGGATGAAGAGTCAGAGTCCCTATTTAATGTAGGAGTTGATTTTGTAAGTAGCTATATATGGAGAGGAACAAAATTTGGAACAGGTCCGGCCGTTCAACCGAGCATAGAGCTAGCCACTGGAGGTTTTGCAGTGGGAGGCTGGGGGAACTACAACTTCACATCCGATGAAGGTGCCGAAGCAGACCTCTATATGTCATATACTTTTGATTTCGGCTTAAGTCTTGGTATAACCGACTACTACTTTCCGGGAACAGAATACTTTGACTTTTCTGATTCCACCGGGGCGCATGCCCTTGAACTAAACCTGGGATATGCTTATGAGGGATTTTCGGTTGCAGCAAACTATTTTGTGAACGAGGCTGGTTCAGCGGGCAATGAGGGCGGAGATCTTTACTTCGAGTTGGCATATGCCTTTAAATATTTTGAAATCCATTTAGGAGCGGGCGATGGCTGGCATACTGCTGAAGCTTCTGCTGATGAATCAGATTTTAATGTCTGTAACATCGGAATCACTTCCTCAAAGGATATTAAAATCACTGATAATTTCTCCCTCCCCCTATTTGGAGGCGTCATATGGAATCCGGATGCAAAACAGTTCCATGTGGTCGCAGGAATTTCTTTATAGCATAGTGAAGTCCATAACAAAGTAAATAGACACATATGAAAAAAATCGAAGCAATCATTCGCAAAACGAAATTCGAAGAGGTCAAAGAGGCCCTTAACGAAAATGGCATCGAATTCTTCTCCTTCTGGAGTGCAAGAGGCGTGGGTATGGCAAGGGAGAGCAGGGTTTACCGGGGAATCGCCTATGATACCAGCAGCATTGAACGGCTCTACCTGCAGATTGTGGTACGTGATGTGAACCTGGAAAGGACCGTGGAAGCCTTGCTGAGCTCAGCCTCCACCGGGGAGGTGGGCGATGGAAAGATTTTCATCTCCACCCTGGATGAAAGCATCCGCATACGAACTGCCGAAAAAGGCGATGATTCGCTCTATATAAAAGACTGAAACCCTGAATAATAACTGAAAAAACAACAATATCATGGAAGATATAACAACAGTCGTTTCTGAACTAGCTGTCTCCATAGACACCATCTGGATTTTAATAGCTGCCGTTCTGGTCATGTTCATGCAGGCCGGCTTCGCCCTTGTGGAAGCAGGATTCACCAGGACCAAAAACACAGCAAATATCCTGATGAAAAACCTGATGGACTTTTCCATTGGCTCCCTGATTTTCTGGATCCTGGGATATACACTGATGTATGGTGAAGATATAGGTGGCTTTATTGGGAAAATCTCGCTCTTCTTCGGAAGCAATGAAATTAACGGAGTACCCGATAAGGCATCGTTGATGTTTCAAACCGTATTTGCTGCCACAGCTGCCACCATTGTTTCCGGTGCAGTGGCCGAACGGACCAAATTTACTTCCTATATTGTTTTTAGTATTGCAATTACGGCAATCATTTATCCTATTTCCGGACACTGGGTATGGGGCGGAGGATGGCTCTCTACACTGAGTACACCCTTCCACGACTTTGCAGGCTCCACCGTTGTTCACTCGGTGGGCGCATGGGTCGGACTGATGGGAGCCATTGTGATTGGCCCTCGTATTGGCAAATACACCAGCGCCGGAAAGCCAAGAGCAATCCCCGGACAAAACCTGACCTTTGGTGCCCTGGGTGTATTTATCCTCTGGTTCGGCTGGTTCGGTTTCAATCCCGGATCCCAGTTGGCAGCAGCTGGAAGTGAAAATGCATCTGCCATTTCTCATATATTCATTACCACCAACCTGGCTGCTGCTGCAGGAGCTGTAACAGCCATGATCATCACCTGGATCAAGTACAGGCGGCCGGGTCTCTCCCTTACGCTGAACGGGGCCCTGGCCGGATTGGTTGCCATAACAGCCGGCTGTGATGTGGTAAGCCCTGGAGGCGCTGCCATTATAGGGATTCTTGCAGGGATCCTCCTTGTATTTGGTGTGGAATTTATCGATAAAGTCCTAAAGATCGATGATCCGGTAGGCGCGGTTTCTGTACACGGCTTAAACGGTGCCCTGGGGACGATCCTGGTGGGATTTCTCAGTACCGACAACGGACTTTTCTACGGCGGTGGTGCTGCACAGCTGGGTTCACAGCTCATTGGTGTAGGAGCTGTTGCAGCCTGGGCCATGGGACTTGGTTTTTTGGTTTTCTTTATTCTGAAAAAGACTGTCGGAGTAAGAGTTTCCAAGCGCATCGAAGAGGAAGGCCTGGATATCTATGAACACGGCGAATCTGCATATAACTAAGGTCTAATCCTCAGCGAATTATATAATTTAAGACACTCTATATGAAAGAAAGGGATTGCTTCCAGCGGGGGGCGGTCTCTTTCAATTTATAAGTTATTAACACGATTTTGTATCAAAAATACCGTGTGAATTGGATTCCATGTTTTGATTCGTAATTTTTATGGCTATCTTTGCATGAGCAAATGAAACAATGAAATCCCATTCAAATATCATCAAAAGGCATGTGTCAAAGAGGATTGCTTTGTCCGGATGAGAATGGTATGAACTAAAATAAGAAAAAGCCGTTCTCAGACTAAGTCGAGAACGGCTTTTTTCTAATAGACCCTCAAAGCAGATTGAAATGGAAAAAGTAAGACCTGAACAGGCCGGATTATACAGAAGCGCATTTGAACATGACAACTGTGGAATCGGGTTTGTGGCGCATCTGAAGGGAAAGAAATCACACAATATTATTCAGCGTGGACTGGAGACCCTGGTGAATATGACACACAGGGGTGCAGAAGGGGCAGATAGCAAAACCGGCGATGGCGCAGGGGTTATGATCCAGATCCCCCGTGATTTCTACTTGATGCAGGGCTACTCCATCCCCCATGAGGGGCAGTTTGGGACGGGACTTGTATTTCTTCCCCGTGATGTTGGCGAAGCCAAAAAATGTGAGGAGATCCTGGTCCAGATTGTGAACGATGAGGGGGTAAATCTCATTGGATTCAGGGAGGTTCCCAGGGACAATAGCGTAATCGGTGAAATCGCCAGGGGTGCTGAGCCCAATATGAAGCAAATCCTGCTGGGAGCTGATCTAAGTCAGGAGGAACTGGAGCGCAAGCTCTATATTATCCGAAAGAGGGTTGAAAAGTATGTGGCAGCATCCAAGCTTAAAGAAAAAACACTCTTCTACCTGCCCAGCCTGTCCACCAAGGTCCTGATCTATAAAGGAATGCTCACCTCCGAGCAGCTTGGGGAGTACTTCCTGGATCTTCAGGACGAAAGAGTACAAAGCGCCATTGCGCTGGTCCACTCACGCTTTAGCACCAATACCTTTCCCAGCTGGGACCTTGCACAGCCCTTCCGTATGCTCGCCCACAATGGTGAGATCAATACGGTGAAGGGAAACCGTTTCTGGATGCAGGCCCGGGAATCCATCCTGAAATCGGATGTTCTGGGCGACCTGGAGAAAATCTATCCGGTGATCGAACCAAATAAAAGCGATTCGGCCTCACTGGACAATGTTCTTGAGTTCCTGCTGATGAGTGGCAAGTCGCTTCCCTATGCTATGTCAATCCTGATTCCGGAATCGTGGAACGAAAAAAATCCTATTTCGCCTGAACTTAAGGCCTTTTACCAGTATCACTCCACCTTTATGGAGCCCTGGGACGGACCTGCATCACTTATTTTCAGCGATGGTAGGTATATCGGGGGAATGCTGGACCGGAACGGCTTGCGCCCGTCCCGCTATGTGATAACCAAAGACGACCTGATGGTAATGGGTTCGGAGGTGGGAGTTCAGACCTTCGATCCGGCAGAAATAAGAGAAAAGGGCCGCCTGAAACCGGGAAAAATTATCCTGGTGGATGTCCAGGAGGGGAAAATATACAGGGATGATGAACTGAAAGAACAAGTTGCCACGGAACATCCCTATTTGGCCTGGATTGGGAAAAACATGGTGAGCCTGGAGGATATCCAGATAGGGAACGTTGTGGCACCCGGCCTCGGAGAATCGTATAAGCAATATCTGACTTCGTTTAACTACAGCAGGGAGGATATTGAGACCATTATCAAGCCCATGGCCGAATCTGCCAAGGAGCCCATCGGCTCCATGGGAAATGATGTACCCACCACCGTGCTCAGTAAAAAGCCATACAGACTCTTTTCTTATTTCAAGCAGCTCTTTGCCCAGGTGACCAATCCAGCCATCGATCCCATACGCGAAGAGATGGTAATGACTCTGACCGGTTACCTTGGATCGCTGCAAACCAATGTCCTGGACGAAACACCCGACCATGTGAAAATGGTCAAATTCAAGAGTCCGGTAATCAACAACACCTATTTCCAGGTGGTAAAGAATCTTCGCTACAAAGGATTCTCCAACCGGGTGATATCCATCCATTTCGATGCCTCCCGTGGGGCTGCTGGACTGGAGGAAGCTGTGGAGGATATCTGCAGACAGGCTGAAGAAGCCGTGGATGAGAACAATAATTATATCATACTCTCCGACAGGGATATTACCGAAAACCTGGCGCCTATCCCTCCCCTGCTGGCTGTCTCGGCGGTGCACCACCACCTGATCAACAAACGTAAGCGGATGCAGATCGATATTGTGGTGGAGTCTGCCGAACCACGCGAAGTAATGCATTTTGCACTACTC
>DAOWFP010000013.1 GCA_030637895.1 Bacteroidota bacterium
AACCAACTTATTTTTATTTTCAGCCTGGATTCAACTACGAATACAAATACCGTACAGGCCGGAGAATCAATGTACGCTATTCGACCCATGTCAACATGCCTTCGGTCACCCAGCTTTATCCCATGGCCAACACGCTCAACCTGCTCTCCATTTACCAGGGAAACTTGGCTCTGGCACCCGAGTACAGCCATAATCTCTCCGCCTCCTGGTGGTATTTTGACCAGTTTTCCTTTACCTCGCTTTTCGCCAGACTCGGTGCAGGCTATGTAAAAGATAAGATTGGATGGTCGCAATACACCAATGAGGAGCTGATCACCCATATTAGCCCGGTCAATACCCCGGACCACCGCTCCGTCTATTCTTACATCTCCTTCTCCACTCCCATCCGGGCACTTGGCATGAAAGTGAGCCTGACCTCCCATGAAAACTGGAGCAAAGGACTTAGCATCATCAACGGGGAGGACAATACCCAGTCCAACTTCCTGCACTCCTTCAGTTTGAGATTTGAAAACCGAAAAAAGGAGAAGTGGGATGCAGCACTGGGCAGCAAGGTAAGCATCACAGATGCCAATTTCTCCATCTCATCCATGAATACGGTCTATTACAATACCTCCGTTTACACGGATATCCGCTTCACTCCCAGCGATAAATGGAGTTTCGAGACCTTGGCCAGTGTGGTCAACTACAATTCAAAGAGCTTTGATGAGGCAGTGAGCATCCCGCTGCTCACTGCAGGCATCAGCTACTATTTCCTTCGTGGCGAAAGAGCCTCCCTTACCCTGCGCGGATACGACCTGCTGAATAAGCAGGTGGGTTTTGAGCGAATCTCTCAGACCAACTACCTGATGCAGCGAGAATGGAACACTATTGGCCGCTATGTGATGCTGGAATTTCACATGCGCATAGGACGCTAAAATAAAGTTATGCAGAAGAATCGCAGATACGCCATCCTGGTTCTGCTGATCACCGCCCTCCTGGTATCGGTCCTCTTCAACTTAAGGATCTTTCTCTGGGTGCTGGAGAACGGCTACACCAGAGAGATTAGACCCAGGCTGGAATACCACTGGTTCAACTTTATCATTGAGTTCGTGGTTTTCTTCCTGGCAGGAATGCTGAATTACTCGTGGATCGAATCCCTGATATGCCGCTTCTCTGTCCGGCGGGGAAGGATCCCTATTGTTGTCCTGTGTAACCTGCTGGTCTATTTCATCCTGATCCTCCCGGGAAAACTGTTTCACACCTGGTATTTTCTCGGTCGCTATGAAAACAAGGAGATGGAGTTTGAAATTCAAAATTTCCTGATCATCAATATTTCAGTCTTTCTCCTGGCCATTGTGGTGGCCAACCTGCTCCTGCTTATGAAAAAGATGAAAATTGCCGAGCAGGAAAACCTCCGCCTGGTGGAGGAGAAATCAAAGGCTGAGCTAAGCGCCCTGAAAGAGCAGATCAGTCCCCACTTTTTTTTCAATACCCTGAGTACCTTAAGCGCCATTGTGAGAAACGAAAAAAAGGAGGTGGGGCTGGAATTCATCGGGGAGATCTCCAAAACATACCAGTACACACTGGCCACCAAGCTGGACCTGGTACCCCTGAAAGAGGAGTTGGCCTTCCTGGAATCCTATATGTTTCTCTTAGAAAAACGCTTTGGAGAAAAACTATCCTTCAGCCAGCAGCTGCCTGATGAGCTGCTTGCATCGAGAATCCCCCCCATGTCGCTACAATTGTTGGTGGAAAATGCCATCCAGCACAATGTCATTACAAAGAAAACACCCCTTCATATCAGGATTTTTGCAGAAAAGGAAATGGTCTGTGTGGAGAACAACCTGCAGGAGAAAGAATCAGGAGTCCATAGTTTTGGAATCGGACTTCAGAATCTGAGTACCCGCTACCGCCTACTTTCACAAAAAGATATTATTATTACAAAGGATAAGCAGAAATTTGGGGTAAAGTTGCCCCTCATATGGAATGAAAGTATTGATCCTGGAAGATGAACCCGGTGCAGCTCAGAACCTGCTGGATATCGTTCATGAGGTGGATGAGACCTTGGAGGTCCTGGCCATTCTTGAATCGGTGAAAGAAGCTGTTGCCTGGATTGGGGAGCGTAATGCTCCAGACCTGGGTTTTTTTGATATTCGCCTTGCCGACGGACTTTCCTTTGAGGTTTTCGAGAAAGCCTCCATTAAATTTCCGGTCATCTTCACCACAGCCTATGATGAATACGCCCTTCAGGCCTTCAAGGTAAACAGCATAGATTACCTGCTCAAACCAGTGAACAAAGAAGCACTGGCTAATGCCCTGGATAAGTACAGGTCCATTTACATTCGGGAAGAGCCCTTTGACTCAGAGAGCATGCAATCTACTATAAAGGAAGTGCGTGTGCTGGAAGAGAAACGGTATAAAAAAAGTTTCCTGGTCTATGTGAAAGACCAGATTATCCCCGTCTCGGTTGACCAGGTTGCCTATTTCTATCTTGAATATGAAATGGCCTACTGCATGACCAAAGACCAAAAGAAGTACCTCATCGACCAGCCCCTGGATAAAATTTGGGCACAGCTCAATCCCGAGGATTTTTTCCGGGCAAACAGGCAGTACATCATATCACGCAGTGCCATAAAATCTACAGTTCAACATTTCAACCGGAGACTGAAGCTAAAGCTATCCCCTTCGGCAGAAGATGAAGTGCTGATCAGCAAAGCAAAAGCAGCTGCTTTCAAAGACTGGCTGGAGAGTTAATCTGCAAGAATTCAGGTGAAAAAATTACAGGATATAAGGCAAGATTGCCTTCCGCAAGGGCGGGTAATCGGGGAAGGTTTCCCTGTACCAGCGATGATGACTCAGGGCCCTGGGAACCAGGTTAAAGAAGGTCCAGAGGGCAAATACCAGAGCTGCCGGGCTCCACGTCATCACTGCAAAACCTGTCCATTGAACGATTTCTCCCATAAAATTTGGACAGGAGACCCAGCGGAACAACCCTTTTTCAGGAATGAAGTATCCTTTCTTTCCCCCTTTTCGAAGGTTCAGCAGGATTTGATCGGACCACCAGTTCAGAAAAGTTCCGCCCCCATAAAGTACTGCCCCGATGATAAAACGCGAATCGGTGAGCCATTCCCAGGTGTATACGCGCGAAAAAGCCGAGAAATAATAGCCGTTAGTAAAGCCATTAACCAGGTTGAAAAAGATTGCCATCACAGCAATCACCAGCGGCATATGTTTTCCCGAAGTTCGTGTGCGCCAGGGCCACACGAGCGCTCTGTTGGTATAATGAAAAACGTAGAGTGCAAAAAAGATCCAGGTGAGTGGTTGAATGCCATTTGGGCCAAAAAGAAAGCAGAATATAAATACAAGCAGGGAGGGGAACTCCATCAGAAACCAGGCCAGTCTGTTGGAAATAATAGGTCCCCAGTCCTTTCGGCTATGCCGTCCGTATGGTGCCTTAACAAATAACAGTAACACAAAAACGGCCAGACCAAGAATGGCCCAGACCCATATAAGTGTGAAAAAAGTATCGCGTTCCATCATAAAATAGCAGGAAGGCGAATATAGTAGTTTTTTTGAAAAACAGGTCTACCTGCTGTCCAATCTGGCTTCTGTATAGAGGTACCTGATGGCCAGCTCCTCTGCGTCCAGGTAAACGATCCTGATCTGGTAGGTCAACATTCCACCCCAGAAGGCCACGGTGATATTCAACAGACTATCAGAAACGGCCTCCCAGCTTCCTTCAAAGTTATCGTAGGCGATAGGCGGCGTGCCGCACCAGCCTGAATTCTTCCTTTCGATAAAGCTTCCATCATCATTGATGGTGAAGCCGTACTTCTCTTTATCAAATGCCCCGGAACGTTGAAGTAAGAGGGTATCTCCCTTCTGTCCATCCTCTATCCAGGTTCCAATTATACTCACATTTGAACCCAGAGCATCCAGCTCCATAGAATCTTTTTCACAGGAGACCAACAAAAGCACCACAATAAAAAATACCAACTGCTTCATAATCCCATACGTTTTATTTCAAATAGAAGATGAGAGAATGCATCCCAGGGTTGCTTCACCTTGTCACAAATTATTACATTTGATTAAATCCTCCAATTGCCATGAGAAACATATTGCGTTGTAAAGCCTTAACACTTCCCCTTTCAATCATTTTGTGCTGCCTGGCGCAACAGATTTCTGGTCAAACCATAGTTGAAAGAATTCCATTGAAGCCCGGACCTGAAGATATGGTACTCGATACCCTGCATGGCGATCCGGGATTGATCATTTCCTGTTGCGGACGCCGGGAAGCGGATAAGCCCTATGGAGAGATGCTCTGGTATAATCTTAACTCGGGCCAGCAGGTGGTCATGGAACGGCATAATGAACCTGAAGAAATCCTTTTTTGCCCACATGGCATTTACCTGGACGGGGATCTGCTCTATGTGATCAGTCACGAAAAGGAACCAGACTACCACCCGGTACTGGTCTACAGGGTAAATGGAAGCCATCTCGATTTTATGGAGTTGATCAACACGGGCCACCAGCACTCCCCCAACGCACTGGTCACTGGTCCCGGTAGGGAGATCTACCTGGTTAACGATTCAGGAAAACGGGGCAGTCTGATGGAAAAAGCACTCAAGCTCAAGCGTGCCAGCGTGGAGAAACTAACAAAAAAGAGTGATGGCAAATGGTATGCAGAGATGGTGGCAGACAAGCTGGGATATCCGGCCGGGATCAACCGCATCGGTGACCAGCTCTATGTGGGCGATGCGGTAATGCACAAGATACATGTGTATCAAATTTCCAGGGAAGGACTATCGCCCGTGGGCGAGATCTCCAAGCTGAAAGGCAATGACAACATCAGAATATATAAGGGACAACTGTTGACTCCGGGCCATGCTAAGCCACTGAAGTTTATAAAGCATGCCAAAAAAACTGAAAAGAAGTCACCCGTCAACGTCTACCTGGCCGATCCGGCCACGGGCGAACATTCCACCATCTATGCTACCGATGGCTCCACCATCAGCGGGGGCTCCACAGCCATCATCTATGGCAAGCATCTCTATATCAGCCAGGTTTTCGATCCCTATATTCTGAAAGTGGAACTGGGAAAATAAGCCCAGATAAATTGAGTGGCAGCATCCTACCACTCAATTTGGCAAGCTACCATTCAATTTTATAATAGAATAGGGGAAGAAATCCAAGCTGGTATTTTTCTCCTAAAGGAGGTTCAGCTCCGGGTATATAAGTTTGCTTAAACACATTTTCCCTGTCAGTGACATTCACCAGGTCGAGTCCCAGTTCATGGGTAGTTTTTGCACCATTGATCCTGTAGTTCAATTTAAGGTCAGCTCTGAAATAAGGATTGAACTGCTCGCTGTTTCTCTGCTGGTCCTGATATACTGCTTCACCGGCAATTTCAGAAGCCTCCTCATCAATCGGGGTATATCGTTTTCCACCGGCAAAAGTAATTTTACCTCCGATAGTAAATGACTGATCTCTGTTCATACCCCATGAAAACTCTTTCGATCCAAGCATATTCAGCGTATAGCCTCCATTGAAAATGGTATGGTAATCAATTCCGTCGCTCCCTGTGCGCCTGGCATCAAACAGCGAAGTAGTAAGCATCAGGAAATAGCTGTTTTTGAAGAATTTCTCCATAGTTAATTCCAGTCCTATATTCCTGCCTGTACCCTTGTTCTCCAGGCTGTCAGGGAAAAACCTGTTCATATCGTGTCCCTCATCCAGCACAGAATAGGATGATGGCAGGTACTCAACAGGTACCTGATAGAGGTGCTGGTAATAGGTCTCCACTTTGAAGCGCCACTCTGAATTCATGTAATAGTCCCACCCAAGTACATTGTGAAAGCTATTAATAAAGTCCAGATTCCTGTTAGCCTCAACAGTTTCACCGAATGCATCCTCCATGCGGGTGAAATAGATGTAGGTGGGCAACATCTGGCTATGTAGGCCTATGCCGTAACTCAGGGAATGCTTCTCATTGATCTGGTAATTTATACCCATCCTGGGTTCCAGTGATCTGCTTCTGTTTTCTTCCAGTTGAAGGAACTGTCCATGTAGTCCGGCGTTAAGAGTCAGCCTGTCGCTTGGCTTATATTTCCACTGCAGGTAAGGTTGAGTAAGAAATGCTAAACCCGTATGGTCCAGCCTGTGGACATATGCCTGGGATGTTTCATTGAATATTGAGTCCAGCATATCAAACTCATAGGTATCAAACGTGATCCCGGCTTTGAATGAAAGCTGCCTGCTTATTTTCTTGTTCCAGAACAGGTTGGCAGAATATTTATTCACGTTGCTATGGTAGGCATTGTATGATTTATGAATGGTATCAACGTCATACTCACCATTTTCTAAATGTCGGTAGACCTTATCCAGTCGGTTGGTCTGATGTTCCCTGGAAGCCGACAGGGTCATCTTCATAAATGAACCGGAGCCAAAGGGCCTGGAATAACTCATACCAACCACACCCATGGAGGTCTGGAAATGTTCATCCATCGCTTCATCACCGTAAACTTTATTTTCATCCGGTTCCTTTTGTTCACTTGCCAGTATTTCAACATAGCTTGTACCTCCAAGACCAAAAATAGAAAGGTTACCAGACCTCCCCACAGGGAAATTCAATTTAAAGGAGAGATCCTGGTACTGCGGGATAGCATCTGTCCCGATTTCGATATTAAGCGTTTGAAGAATGTAGAGTGTGGAGTATCGATAGGCTGCCAGGTAGGAGGACCTGCCCTTTTTGCTGATGGGTCCTTCAGCCGTTAACTCGGAGCCCAGGAAACCAAGCTGACCCGAAAATTCATGCTTTTCATTGTTGCCGTTTCTCATCCGCAGATCAAATACCCCGGCATTGCTGTTCCCGAACTCTGCCGGGAAGGCTGCGGTCATAAAGTCTGATGTTGCCAGGACTTTGTTATTTAATACGGTTACCGGTCCACCGGTACTGCCAGAGACACCGAAATGGTTGGGATTTGGAATATTCACCCCTTCATAGCGCCACAACACACCAAGTGGTGAATTCCCCCTGATAACAATGTCATTACTTTGATCATCATTCCCCTGGACACCGGCATAATTGGAGGCCATGCGTGCAGGATCCCCCCTGCTTCCGGCATAACGGTTAGACTCTTCAACCGAGAAGGACCTTGAACTTATGAAGGCCATTTTATTCAGGCTCTCCCCATTTCTTCTGGAGGCCCGTATGGTGATCTCATCAATTGCCACTGCAGATTCCTCCATCTCCACAGGTAGGACTACCTCCTTACCTGCACCTACAATCACATCTGGTATAAGCACCTCCCCGTATCCAATATAGGAGCAAACCACGGCATACCTTCCAACGGGGATATTGTCAAACCTGAACATTCCATCGGCATTTGTCGTGGATGCTGTAACAAGAGCAGGACCATCATAGATTGCAACAGTTGCAGCTACCTGGGGAATTTGTGTCTCTGTATCAAGAATAGTTCCCCTGATGGTCTGGGTAATATCCTGCGCGTGGCCATTTACATGACATAACAACAGCAACAGGAAAATAACTGCTTTGTTTTTTAATTGTAACATGTCAGTATAGTTATGAAGTTAGTTATGTAGATTATAATGCACCTTGTTATGCGCCTTCATCCCGATATTCAGACCCATGACTTCAAAATCACGGTATTTGATTGTCCTGGAAAGAATGGCCCTAAATGAGAAGTATCTCTTTCGTATTTTTTCCACTTCCTGAAGAAAATCTTCCCGCGTGAAATTTGCAGGCTGAAAAACCACGCCGTGTATATCATAATAGTTCCAGTCCTTCGTTAGAATTCTCCTTTCATTCTCCAGGTCATGTGCTATTTTAGTGCCCGGATAAGGGATAATAATTCCAATAGATGCCGATGCGGCATCCAGCTCCAAAAGTCTTTTAAGCGATTCTGACATGGTGTGGATGGTTTCATAATCATTTCCGAAAACCATGTGGGCAAGCACCCTGATCCCATGCTCCTTTAATGTTTTTAATGCCTTTTGCAGGTCCAGGAAATTTCCTGGGTTTTTGGAGTACTTGACGAGTA
>DAOWFP010000209.1 GCA_030637895.1 Bacteroidota bacterium
TAGGGCTCAGCCTGTGCAGGCAGATTATCCGCTCACACAATGGCAAAACACACATTGAATCTGTACGGGGAGAAGGCACCCGGGTGGTGATCACCCTATAGCTCCTTAATGGCATAAATGTGCCCGTCATCCGAGCCCAGGATGAGAAAAACCCTCAAAGTATTCATTATTGGCATCCTGTTTTTAAGCTCTTCTCTACTGCTGAAGGCCCGTAATGGAAGTGTCAACGGATGTAAGGAAACTGGCGCTGAAATAAATCAAAATTTAAATGGCACGAACCTGGGTACTCGCTTTTTGTATTTAGCATAATCGGGGTGTTTACCTGCTGAAATGGATTCGCTGAAGCTGCTGCTTCCCCAGAACAATAAGACCAGCAGGATTGCGCCCATCACTGACCAGTTTATCCAGCTTCCGGTAGCTACTACACTAAAAAAGTAGAAGACAATCCATATGGCCTGCTCGGCTGCATAGTTGGGATGGCGCATCCTTCCCCAGAGGCCGGTATGCACAAAGCCCATCTTGTATTTCTCCGGGACCTCTCCTCCTGTGGCAAGCGCCTTAATTTTTTCTTTATGATAGTTCCATTGTTGTTGATCGGCAACGGTCTCAATTACAATTAAGAAAATGATCAGTGCCGCTAAGAGATAGTCCGGCCAGTTTAATGGTAATCCGTCCATGCTTCGTACTGCCGGCAGGGTAAACAAAAGGATCAGTCCCATCTGGTAGAGGGAGATAAAGAACAAATTAAACAGCATCCATTTCCACCTGGCTTGAAACTCAGGTTTGGCCTGGAGCACAGCCCACCGGTAATCTTCTGTCCCCGTCCAGAACTTCCAGGAATATCCTCCTCTTCGGGAGAAGTTATAAGAGAGCCTTAGGCCCCATGCACTTACAAGCAATGCCATCAGGACAAGGCGCGGCTCAAAACCTGATTCAACTGCAACCATCCATACATAAGCAAGGGGAATCAGGCTCCATAATTTGTCTACCTGACTGTAATTCCCGCTGATGGTACTTACCAAAAAACATAGCACTGCAGCCACCAGGTATACGATAAGCAGATTAATCAGAATCTCATTTTGAGAAGTGGTGAGTGGTTCATCCATGGTAAAAGCCAGGATAGGGATGACAATAATGGTCACCAGCAGGGCAAGAACAGTTTTCCACATATCAGGTCAGGTTTAGTTGGTATGACAAATATAAAAACTATTTTACTTGTCCCTCAAGAACACTCGTGCCTCTTTGCTGAAAATATAATCCGATCCTGCCAGAGATGTAGGAGAATTAATAATGCCCCCATCAGGTAATGCGGCAGTCCCGGTGACCAGTACTCCTACTTTTTCTTTCAGGTCTATCCACCCATTCTCATTGGGCACTTTGATCTCACCTGAAGCCAACCACTGGATGAATATATTTTGCTCCCACTGGCTATATGGCTCTTTTTTTCCCAGAAGGTTCATGGCGAAGCGCTTGCTGGCAAATTCCCAGAGACCGTTTTCCAGTTCAACGGACTTTTTCATAATAGATTTCAGTGTGGCACTCTCTATCCATACCACTGTCACTGGTGTTACAGCCACAATAGAAGCACTCCTGGGATAACCGGTCAGTACCGACATTTCACCAATCAAACTTCCAATTCCTACCTCATTCATTGTGATTCCACGGATCTCAATTTTCACCTTACCGTCAACAATAACAAACATACCGTTATCGGGATCCTCCTCTTTCAATAAGGTTGCTCCCTCAGAGAACTGACGGCACACAAACCCGGCCATCACCTGCTGGAACACCCCGTCATCCAGTAAGGATAACCAGGGTAGGTTCCTGAGCATCTCCACAGGTTTCTCAAAGGCATCACCGGAATGAGCATCCACAGAAGTTTCCTCCTGCTTGCTCAAACCAAATAGCGACTTCAGGGGATCAAGAATTTTCATAGTTATTCAGATTTCGCATTGCAAAATATCTAAACTTCTGTATTAAATGCAATTATTCAAAAGAAAAAGCTCTTCGTACAAAAACTGGACAAAAGACTATAAATTATGTAAATTGTGTAACTGATTAAATAACAGTCAGCCCGGAAGACTCATCAAAAACTGATCCTATGTCAAAAAAGCCCGCCAAAGTTTCCATCTTCTGGCAGGAGCTAAAACGCAGAAAGGTGATCAAAGCTGTGGCCATGTATGCGGCCACTGCCTTTATTATCATGGAAGCCGGAGATATTATGCTGCCCAGACTGGGGCTGCCTGACTGGACTGTGACTTTCCTGATTGTGCTGCTGATCGCAGGATTTCCAATTACCCTGATTCTGTCGTGGATATTTGATATGACGCCACATGGTGTTGAGAAAACTGCAAACGTTGGAGAAGATAACAAGACTGCTGAGATACCCCAAAAGAATCAGCGGCTTTTCCGTTTTAGCAACTTTGTCATAGCCATTCTGCTGGTAACAGTTTGTATCCTGATCTATCCCAAACTGTTTCAGAAAGATCTGCTTAATGAGATCAGGGATGAAGAAGGAATGATCTCCGTTGCAGTGATGCCTTTTGAGAACCTGACCGCCGATTCACTATACAACACCTGGCAAAGCGGCATACAAAACCTAATGATTTCGGAACTTTCAAACTCCTCTGAGCTTCAGGTAAGGCAATACATGACCATGTCGACCATCCTTGGGCAGAAAAAAAACGTGAATCAGGCTTCTTTAACACCCACTCAGGCAAAAGAAGTTGCCCTGAACCTGGAGACCCGGACATTTGTCCTGGGCAAAATAATGAAAGCCGGGGAAAAGATTCGCATCAGTGCACAGCTGCTTAACTCCGAAACCGAAGAGATTTATAAGACCTATCATGTAGATGGCTCGGCCGAATCTGAACTGTTCTCAATGTCGGACTCCCTGGCCGGTATGATAAGGAACTATCTGGAGATTAAGAAGCTTGCTGAAGTCTTTGATTCCCCGGAAGTCACCCAGTCGGCCATTACCCAGTCAGCCGAAGCTTTCCAGTACTACATTCGCTCTTATGAATCGTTTGAAAAACTGGATATCCCAAGTACTATTGAATGGCTTCTGAAAGCTGTTGAAACCGATCCCGATTTTATCGATGCCTATATTTTTCTCTCCTTCACTTACATTTCCATTTTAGAGTTTAAACAATCCGAAGCATGGCTTGATAAGGGGTATGAAAAAAGGGATCAGGCCCCCCTGCGAGGACAGCTTTACCTGGACCACCTTTATGCCACTCATTACGAAACTCCATACGAAGAAATCAGATACTGCAGGCAGCTTCTGGAAATCGATGAGATGAATACCACCTACTGGCTCCTGTTAGGGTATGCCTATTACAAACTGGATCAAAATGAAGAAGCGGTAGCCTCCTTTGAAAAGGCACTGGAGATTCATGAAAAGTGGGGAACCCACATGCGCATTCCTCATCTCTATTACTGGCTGGGCGAGTCCTTGCATGAGCTGGGCAATCACAAGCGAGAAAATGAGATTTATGAATTGGCCCTGGTTACTTCATCCAACGATGCGCTGATTAGACGGTACCAGGCCGAGTGTGCCATATCTCAAGGGAGATCGGATCTGGGAGAGAGATATATTGATCAGTACAGAAAAATAAGAACTGCCGAAGGTTGGGAGGAAGCCAGGATTCTTTCAGGAATTGGATTTAGTTACTATTATGCCGGAGAAATGAACCTGGCAGAGCATTATTGCCGCCAGGGTCTGGCTCTTGATCCTAAAAACACCCGAAGAATGTATCATCTTGCCAAGGTGCTTATCAAAAGTGATATTAACCTGGAAGAAGGCATGCAACTTATTGAAAAAGCTATGAAGATTGAGCCTGATTATTATGGAATACTCCATATGTATGGTCTGGCCTTGTTTAAACAGGAAAAGTATAAAAAGGCCCTGGAAATCCTGAATCAAGCATGGGAGGCCCGGGGTATTTACGATCTGGCTCTTATGCGGGATATACAGGAAGTTGAAAAAGCCCTGGCTGCAAACACTATATAAGATCCGCTTCGCCCAGCAGCAAGCTGTCTCCATATACTATATCAGGGACCGTATCGGTCTCCGCGATAAAATGAAAGGGATCGATGGGGCCATTACGGTAAATGCCAAAATGCAGGTGGGGAGGAGTAGATCTGGCATTCCCGGTATTACCCACAGTACCAATAAGCTGTCCGGCCAGAACCTGGTCCCCCCGATCCACATTTCGGGTTTCGAGGTGAGCAAAGTAGAGATACAATGAACGTTTGGAGTCATACAACCAAACATACCTGCCCCCTATTTCACCTTCCCCTACTCTGGTAACACTTGCGTTCGAAGGTGCCAGAACCGGCGTGTGCCTTGCAGCAAATATATCCACTCCATGATGTTCCCGGCTTCCACCGTCCCTGGGATCCCCAAAAAAACTTGCGATTGCTTTGCTGTTCTTTCCTTTCACCGGAAAGCCGACGGAAGGCAGCTCCCTGATCAGCACCTTGAATTTTCCTCCCCTCAAAAGCTCAGGTTGTAAGCGTAAGGCATAATAAGAATCCCGTCTGGGTTCAAATTCAAGTCGGCGCATCTCTTCATCAGCGGTGGCCACGTGGGTCCTGTAAATGACTGAATCTCCCGTCTCCCGAAAGAGATCTGCAAACAGAAGCAATGAATCGGAGGAATAAACCACAATCTCCACTTCAACTCTTAAGCCCCGTTTTACAAAGAAGCGATATCCGCCTGCCTCGGCACTGTTTGGATCCCAGTAAAAGGCTTCCTCATGGGGAAGAACAATCGTATCCGGATTCTCCAAGGCCTCTTCACCAACACTTACCCAATCACGACCCAGTGCGGTCTCAATTAAATTGGCCTGTTCGAGGGAGTGCTGATATGCCTCATGAGCCGACCGGGGATAGAATGCCTTTGGTACAATCTCTTTCTTGCAAGATGGAAGAATGAAAACGACCAGGAGCAAACCAGGCAGTATATTGGATAAGCTCTTCCTGAACATGGTCTCTTGCATCTTAGGGCCTTATCTCAAAAATGGACAGCATCTCTTTGGCCCCATCCTCCATGCTGGTGTCATAGTAGTTCCTCATGAAACCTTCCGCACTGGACCAGCTGGTGAGAATCACACCCTGGAAGTACTCCCTCATCTCAGGAGTAGAACCGTTTCTGAAAGCTATCATGTCCTGAACCTGCATCCTGGCCACATCTGGTTTTCGCCACGGACAGGTGGCCACATCAAATCCTTTCATGGCAAAATAAACCGCGGTTTTATCGGGCCTTTCATAGTGCCAGTCGCATATAAAAATATCTTTAGGGACCATATCGATGGCCCTGTGGGTGTTGTTCATGCTGGCCTCCCACATGCCCAGTCCGGTAATTTTTCCATCAAGCAGGCGGTCGCCCCATATCCAGAGTTTTCGTTCCTTCTCAGCCAGGTGGTTTCTGATTCGCCATACTTCATCTGCAAACAGCTGGGCCGGATCATGTCCCGAACAACGGGGACACTCCTCCTCGGCAATGTAAAATACTTCGTCAAGACCAGCATGAAAATCAGATGCTTCAAACACATCCAGTAATTCATCCACCAACTCAAATACAATCTTATGAACTCCCGGGTGCAAAGGGCAATAACTCTTACAATATAATCCATCTTCATTGGGCCATTCATACTCTTCGGGCATAAGCA
>DAOWFP010000038.1 GCA_030637895.1 Bacteroidota bacterium
ACCGTAAGCAGGGAAGGTCTTCTAAGCCCTGCCGAAAAGATTCAGGCCATTGGTAAGGGGGGGATGAGTGGAGCACCCATCACCGCCAGGAGCCTGGAGGTGGTAAGGTACATCCATCAAAAGAGTGAAGGAAAACTCCCCATTATAGCAGTAGGAGGTATCATGTCCGTAAAGGATGCACTGAATATGCTGGATGCAGGGGCCACCCTGATCCAGATCTACACAGGCTTTATCTACCAGGGTCCGGGACTGGCAAGGAAAATTAACCGGGCCCTGATTAAAAGAAGAACTTAAACCAGCCTACTTTAATTTCGGGATCTTAACCTGCCACTCAGCAATCGGTTTCCTGGGCACCGGCATGGACTGGAAACGGGTGTCAGGACCAATTGACTTTTTCACCAGTGGTGATACACCAGTGATTTCCTCAAGTGCTTTGGCCAGCAGTGGATCTTCCAGGCTTCCGAAGGGTTTAGCGTAGAGCAGGTTATCTTCTACCTGGTAATCAGGAGCAATACCATCAACAAAGTCAGTAAAACCGGCTGCATTGGCGTATTTAATCACAATGGGTTGCATGGCCCAGTTGTGCCGTTTGGGTTCTTCCCAGTCATCAACGGTGATAGATGCATAGCACTTTCCATAGGTAGTGGTACCAATCTGAACTACATTCATATAGGGGTAAAGGCCTGACATTAAAGACTCGCTGGCCGAAGCTGTGCCCTTTGTGGTCAAGAAGTAGACAGTAGAAAGATTCAGATTCAGGTTGCTCTGCGGGAGTCGGATGCGAAGTTGATACGATTCGAGACCATCTGCCGCCCCATCATTGTCCAGGTCAGCTCCTGCCCAATAATTGTTATACAAGTCGTTCCAGACCAGGTTCACAAATACTGCAGTGTCTTCCATGGCTGCCACCGGTGCCAGGCTCGCTGCCATGTATGCAGACAGATCCAGGCTTCCTCCTGGATTGTAGCGGAGGTCGACTACTACATCGCTCACACCAACCGATTTATATTCTTCAAATACGCCTTCCAGTTCAGCCAGCCATTCACCCTGCTGACCGGTGGTAAACTGAGTATAAACAAGGTAACCGATCTTCTGCCCCTGGTAATCAATCACTTCATCATGAATCACAGGGTTTTGATTCAACTGTATGGCTGTTAGTGAGATCTCTGTACCATTTGGGACCATGGCGTCTCCATCCCAGTCAGCAAAACCAAAGTTTGCTGTGGTCTGATAGTACAGATCACGGTAATTGTCTTTTGTCAGCAGCTGACCATCTATGGTATAGATAATATCGCCGCGCATTATTCCAGAATTGGCTGCAGGAGAGCCGGGTGTTACATACTCCACAAAATAGACTATCTGGTTTTCGGTATATAGTTGCGGATCGGCCGACATTCCGGTTGCCGTCTCCACACCATCAAACATGGCCGCGAGTTTTTCATAATCATCCACGATCCAGGAGTTACGGTCCTCCTCGAATAGAAGTTTGTGGAAGAAAGCCATAGGATCCGGCTCTTCCCTCCAGTTAATATCCGGAATATAAGCCTCCCACAGATAGACCTCATTCATTCCTTCCCAGATCCAGTTATTCAGAATCAGGGTTTCTTTGGGCAGGTCACTTCCATTATTGGTTTCTTTTTCACAGGCCGGGATCGCAACAAGTACGATTAGGGCGACAACTAGCAGCACGATTTTCTTCATCTCTCTTTTCATTCTTCTGGTATTATTGTGCAAAAATAATAATATCCTTAAGCTCTGCCTACCCGCGTCTGAACATTCTGGCTTTTCTTCCGTTCTCTATTTAAAAGAGACACCTTGGTTATGGCTGAGAATAAGACAAAACCTACTACAAAAAGTGTTCCGGAATTTCTGGAGCAAATAGAAGATCCAGGGAGAAGAGCTGACTGCAAGATCATATCTGCTTTGATGGAAAAGCTAAGCGGCTCAAAACCAAAGATGTGGGGCGATGCCATTGTGGGATTTGGCGATTATCGTTATAAATACGCCAGCGGAAGAGAAGGAGATTGGTTCCTGGCCGGATTCTCTCCCCGTAAGCAAAACCTTACCATCTATATCATGGGTTACCTGGAGTTTTATCCTGATCACCTGGAGCGACTGGGTAAATTCAAAAATGGAAAAGGCTGTTTATATATCAAGAAACTGGAGGATATTAATATGGATGTGCTCGAAGGCCTGATAGCCAGTTCAATTGAGCGTTTAAAAGCAAACTAGCAAAAACAAACTGTAATGCGCCCTATTCTTTTTCTACCGCTGATTCTATGTATTGGGATGGCTCCCTTTCTTTCCCTGGATATAATAGCGCAAAACCGCAATCATCCGGGATTTTCAGAACGAGTGGCCGAGCGTGAACTGATGGTGAAGGACGGCATTGAAAATTATCCCTATCAAGCTGTGGAGGATCCTGAAGTATTGCTGGCCATGCGGCTTGTTCCCAGACACCTGTTTGTCCCAAAGGAGTACCAGGACCTGGCCTACAGGAACAGCCCTCTGTTAATCGGACATAATCAGACCATTTCACAACCTTTTATTGTGGCCCATATGTCAGAACTGCTTGAGCTCAAGCCCGAATATCGTGTTCTTGAAATTGGAACAGGCTCAGGATACCAGGCAGCTGTGCTGGGTGAGTTATGTAAGCATGTATATTCCATCGAAATTGTGGCTCCCCTGGGAAAAAACGCCGCGAAATTACTGGAGGAGCTTGGCTATGATCAGGTACAGGTCAGGATTGGGGATGGTTATGAGGGCTGGCCGGAGGCTGCCCCCTTCGACAGGATCATTGTAACCTGTGCCCCGGAAAGAATTCCACAAGCACTTCTGGACCAGCTGGCTACCGGCGGACGCATGGTGATTCCGGTAGGAGGGAAGTACGAGACCCAGTACATGGTGGAGGTTACCAAAGATAAAAAGGGACGTATTACTCAAAAAGAGCACTACCCAGTTCGTTTTGTTCCGATGACTGGGAAATCAGAGGAGTAAGTGAGCAATTAATTTCCAAAGGAAAGTTATCTTTGTTTCTATGGCTCTACTTTTAACCTACCTGGGCATTGCCCTTGTCTTTTCCTTTCTATGTTCCATCCTGGAGGCGGCGCTACTGAGCACCTCCAGCGTTTTTATAAATATGAAACTTAAGGAAGGGAGAAAATATGCAACAAGGCTCGATTACTACAAGAAGAATATTGATCTCCCTTTATCGGCCATCCTTACTCTGAATACTTTTGCGCACACCATGGGTGCAGCAGGAGTGGGGTCACAGGTTCAGGAACTCTGGGGGAACGAATACCTGACCATAGCCTCGGCCATTCTGACCTTGATTATTTTGATCGGTTCTGAGATCATTCCAAAAACCCTTGGTGCCCTTTACTGGAAAGAGCTAAGCCGGTTTACCGTTTATTCTCTGCGTATCATGATATACTCTCCGCTTTATCCCTTCATCATACTGACCAATTCCATTACCCGTCTGCTTAGGAAGGGGAGGAGTGGCAAGTCCTCCATCAGTGAACCTGAATTTCGAGCCATTACCGATTCAGTTATAGAAGATGGGGTGATTGAGGATGAGGAGTCACGAATCCTGCAGAACCTGATGAAATTTCAGAGCATACTGGTGAAGAGCATTATGACCCCGCAGATTGTGATCAAAGCTGAGGAAGAGAATACCAGCATTGAATCTTTTTACGAAAAAAACCAGGATATTCCCTTCTCCAGGATCCCGGTCTATCATAAGGAGTTAAACCAGTTCTCGGGTTTTGTGCTGAAGGATGAAGTGATGGAAATGATTATCGAGAAAAGGGGGGAGGAGCCTCTAAAAACTATTGTCCGGCCCATTACTGCTGTGAATGAGGATACTCCGATTATTCGCCTGTTTTCCAAACTGATTGAACGCAAGGCACATATTGCCATTGTGGTGGATGAATACGGGATGGTAAGCGGACTGGTTACCATGGAGGACCTGTTTGAAACCCTCATCGGACTGGAAATTGTGGATGAAATGGACGATGTGGAGGATATGCAGGTACTGGCCAGGAAGAACTGGGAAGCCCGAGCCAAAAAACTGGGCCTGATCAAATAAAAGAGAGTGTACCTTTTGATACACCCTCCTCAAAAGTGTTATTCAGCTGCCTGCTTGCTCAAAAATGAAAAAAGAGCGCGAAATTCACTGTGTTGAAACTTACTCCCGCACCAAATTCTCCCTCGTTATTGGTAGAGGTATACGTAAGAATATTGGTTGATGCAGCTACCGACCATTTGGGTACAAACCAGTACTGCAGGCCTGCTCTGACTCCAAAATCAAACCAATTGTAGTCGCCGCCGTCAAAATCTGTGTCATTATCTCCTCCGCCTATCCCAAAAAAGGCATCCCCAAAGAAAGAGAACTGATCAGCAACGGGTAAATAATACCTGAAGTAAGGTTCCAGCCCCCATTCGTATGCACTGTTTCCGCTTGAAAAGAGCAAGGTTCCTCCAACCCCGATGTTTTTACCAACCAGGATGCCGAAACTGGGACCAAAGGTGAAATCCAGATTTGACATGGAGCCAAAGGTAACTTCACCACCCAGCCACATTGTAGGAGAATCTCCTTTGTTTTCTTTTGTCTGGTCCTGTTCGTTCTGAGCTTCCTGAGCGAGCAATCCTGCTGCTAAAAACAGGGCCATTGTCAATACCAATAGTTTTTTCATAGTGTAAATAATTTTCCTCAAAAGTAAAGGTTTCTTTGATTAAACATCTAAAAGGCCCTGACATTTCTCACCATGGATGCTGATATGGAGATAACTCAGCTGGCTCATAAAAATCAGTTGTGGCATAGAATTCAAACTGTTTGACATTGAAGCTTTTGTTTCCTAATCTGCAGAAAATCAA
>DAOWFP010000196.1 GCA_030637895.1 Bacteroidota bacterium
TCGAAGCACTCAGGGCACATCCCACTACCGAGATACTGAACATGAGTCCGGAGAAAATCAGGGCCCTCTTCCGTCCAAAGCGATCCGATAGCTCGCCTGCAAAGGCAACCCCGGTAATGCAGCCCACCAGGGCCGAACTGACGAACCAACCTTCCATGGCTGTACTCAGGCCAAACTGGAATTTCACAAAACCGATGGTACCTGAAATAACAGCCGTATCATAGCCAAAAAGAAATCCACCCAGCGCCGCGGCCAGGGTGATAAACAGTAAATAAGCCTTGTTGTTCTTACTTTTTTCAATCATATGCTATGCATTTACCAGTCCCTTCATCATTTCACAGGCCAATTTGGCGTTCTTCTCCACGAAATCTATTCCAACCTTTTCACCATTTACCAGTGGTAGAGGGTGACAGAGCTCATAACTGTAGTATCCCTCATAGCCTATTTCGTTCATGTTTTTCACAAATTCAGGCAGGTAATTTTCCGCCAGCTGCTCCCCAGCTTTAGCGCCGTGATCACTATGATCCTGGGTATCTACAATACTGCCATCTGCTTTCCTGTCGAATTCTCCGCCGAAATGGGTTAACATCTGTATACCCTTCACTGCCTGTGAAGCTTCCCTGATGTTTTCCGGAGTTTTCTCATCCATAATAGGTACATCCAGGCAGGCCTTTAATGCCGGGGAATCCACCTCATTGATCATCCTCATCATATCCCTCCAGTCGTTTATGACTGGCTTGTGGTTCTGAAGGGCCAGGGTTACTCCGAAATCCTCAGCATATTTGGCACTCTCAATTAAGCCATCCCTGCACCAATCCCAGATCTGCTCGGGCTCGAATTGATAATGCGCCTGCTGCCAGCTTTCCCTGGCTATATCATACCTACCACCTGTGGGATGCAGGGTTACTCCGGGCCATCCCAGAAAAACTCTGAGAGGCTGTACTTCCAGATCGGAGGTCATACGCATGAGCTCACGAAGGTATACGATCTGACACTCACGGTATTCCGGAACCGGACTGCTGAAATCATTGTTGGCAGAAACGGCATAAATATCCAGGCCCAGATCATTGGCCTTTGATTTTAGCTCCTTGCATCGGGATGTGGGCATATCCAGGGGGTTTCCATGAGGCCTCTTCCCATCAATCTCAATTCCATCATAGCCATAATCTTTGGCTTTTATCATCATATCATCCAGGGTAAGTGCATCGCCCTTGTACCACACCCCTAAGAAGGTGATGCTATATAGGCCAACCTTACCTGCTCCTTTTTTTACTCTCTCGCCAGCCATCATTTTCATGGCCGGAGAGGATAGTCCAACTGCAGCTGTGCTGACTGCTGTTTTTTGTAGAAATTTACGTCTGTTCATGTTAGTGGAAGTTTTCATGGTTGTATGCTTTAGGTGATTCTATATCAAATGATTGTTTCTGTTTCATGATCCCATTTTACCTTTCTCCCTTCCTGGAAGGATAGGGTGGCCATATGTGAGGTGATGGCTTCTTCAAATCCCCTGTCAATATTGCAACTGGTAAGTCCGCCACTTCGGATACAGTGCAGCCACTCTGCAAGATGCAGGTAGGTGGTGTTAACCGCTCTTCCTCCACTGTAAGTCATATCCAATCCACGGTCTGCAAAATATTTTGATGTTGCCGATGAGACTGCATCCACACTATCCAGAGGCTTGAGATAATTTACCAATGGCGATGAAGGATCGATGATCCCCGATTCGATCCTGCTCTTGTATTTGTCAGATTGTTTATCGACCCAGACTGAGAGGATTCTTCCCAGTTCAAGTGTGGCATCAGTTCCCATAAACAGCGTACCCCTGGGAATGCCACTTGCCAGGGTACCACTGTAAAGCAGTGTTAATGCCCTGTGAGGATATTCGAAGGCGGCCTGAAATACATCCGGCACCTCTCTTCCGTCGAGATGGTGGTATAGTCCACCTGTGGCAATGGCCGATTCAGGAATTCCAAGGTCCAGGATGGAATTGATAACATCAAATTCATTGCTTAGGAGATCACCGGACATCCCTGTCCCGTAGTCCCAGTAATTTCTCCACCCATAATATCGTTCAGGGCTGAAAGGCTGCTTGTTGGCCTCAGGTCCCTGAAACTGGTTCCAGTTGACATTGTCCACGCTGAGCTTATCACCTCCATCTGTTTTCCATCCATCAGCTGGATCGTTCCGGTTGGTCGTGGTTTCAATCAGTGTAAGCTTTCCCAGCGTACCATTCGCGATCAACTGTCTTGCTTTGAGATTCAAATCGCGTTGCCTTCCCTGGTGGCCGAGCTGAAATACCACAGCACTTCGTTTTACGGCATCCCTCAAAGATATGGCCTCATCCACAGTACGTGTCATACATTTCTCCAGGTAGATATGCTTCCCCCTAAGGGCTGCATCCATAGCTATTTGCGCGTGCCAGTGGTCCGGAGTTGCTATAATTACTGCATCAATGTCATTGCTATCCAGGAGGTCAAGATAGTTCGTGTATGCTCGTGCTTCTGATCCAGCTGCTGCCAATCCCCATTCCAGGCGAAGATCATTGATCTCACATACACCCCGGTATTCTATATTCAGATCTGCTTGATCGGCCTGGGTATCCATGCTGGCGCCAAGGAGCTCCTCTCCCCTCTTTCCATACCCGATGATCCCTAAACGCAAGGGATCTTTCTCAACTTGTGTAGATGCTGCTGATCCCGTGGAATCTTTCTGAATTTCCAGGGAGGTTCCAAGAAGAGGAACAGAAGCGATACCGGTCAGAAAATCCCTTCGTCTAATGGTTTTCATTTTCTATAACCCCAATAGGTATTGGGATTGAGCAATGGTGTGGGTCCAATAAAGATACTCAAATATTTAATTGAGTCACTATTTTTTTAAGGACCTGATTCTCTGGAGTAAGGGAGGGTGGGAATAGTGAAAGAATACATATGCCGGGTGAGGTGTCAGGTTGCTCAGGTTATTTTTGGAAAGCTTCTTCAATGAGGAAATCAGACTATCTGCTTCATACTTATCCTTAGCAAAGTTGTCTGCCTGGTACTCATTGTGCCTCGACAGTGCATTAGTAAGCAGACCGGTAAGCATGGAGATGGGAGAATAGAGCACACCGAATGCAACCAGACCAAGATGAAATGAGGCCTCCGAACCTCCCAGGGCCACTGCAAAGCTGTCTACCCCTACAAAAAGAGAAAAAAGGTAGAACATGATTGCTGACTGTACCGTAGCAAGGATTAGTCCGGTGGTAGAATGCTTCTTCTTATAGTGGCCTACCTCATGCGCCAAAACAGCCACGATCTCCTCTTCCTCCAGATCCTCGATCAATGTATCGAAGAGGACAATCCGTTTCTTGGGTCCCAGTCCGGTGAAATATGCATTGGCCTTACTGGAACGCTTAGAGCCATCCATAACGTAGATATTATCCAGCTTGAATCCTGCATTTACAGCAAATTCCTCAATCTTTCCCCTGAGCGATCCCTCCTCCAGCGGAGTTTGTTTGTTGAACAAGGGGACGATCAGATTGGAATAGAACATGGTCAGAAATAATGAGACCAGGGTTACAAGGCCCAGGGCAATGAGCCAGAACCAAGGGCCTGTGAGCATATAGATCCAGGTGATCAGCGCCAGGAGTCCACCTCCAATCAGGGCCCCGATCAACCACCCCTTGACCTTATCCATAATATAGGTCCTGGCAGTGGTACGATTGAAGCCATACCTCTCCTCCAGCACAAAGGTATTATACAGATCAAAAGGTGTGGTCAGTATATCACTTAGCAGGGCAAATGTCCCAAAGAAGATAAGTACATGGATGATATAGTGGCTGGTAATGCCAGCAATCAGGCCATCGAACCAGCCGAATCCCCCCAAAATAAAAAGGAGCAGCATAACTACCAGGCCTGCTGAACTTGTAAAAAAAGAGAAGCGGGTATTGTCCCTCTTGTACATCTGGCTTCTCTTATACTCATCCGGATCGAAAATATCTGCTAATTCCTCCGGCAACACAGGCAATGTATGGCTCAGGTTCAGCCTGTCCAGGATCCGTTCCAGCACATATCCAAAAACCAAAACCCCAATCAACAAAACAAACACCTTATTATACATCACACATCCCTCCCTAATTTTTCCAAACGTTCTAACTTCATAACTAATACACCTGTTTCAATATATCTTTCCTGTTCAATATCCTCACATCCAGCTCCTCCCGGTATAATGTATCCGATTCAAGTGTAGCGTGTTCCAGCGAAA
Organism: Bacteroidota bacterium; assembly: GCA_030637895.1. Lineage (GTDB taxonomy): Bacteria > Bacteroidota > Bacteroidia > Bacteroidales. The sequence continues at coordinate 4,240 of DAOWFP010000196.1, forward strand.
GGTCAAGCATCATACTGGCCGAATCAAGCTTATCCTCCAGCTCATAATAGACTGCCATATTATGATAAGCCTTTGCTACCAGGGTGCTGTCTTCCAATGTGGTTAAATTGTTCCAAATGGAAAATGCACTTTCCCAATCACCTTCATCGGTGTGCTTTACAGCCAGCTTCAAGGAATCATTCCTTCCCCTGTATAAGTTTCGGGAAGCATGGTTCCAAACCGGGACCAGGTAGCTCCCATACTTATGTCCGCTTTCGTAGAAAAGACCACGAAGCATATCCACTCTCGGAACAAAGGGTAAGAATTCACCATTTACAATTTGCGGGAAAAAAAGTGTGTCCACCGTGGAGTAGGTATCAAAAGGCCTGGGGCTTCCTGGCAAATGTATGTTCCATTTCAGGCTGTTCCATGCCTCAAAATAATGGTTCTGAACCTCATTCTGTGCATTCGTATAATAGTCATAATGTTGTTCCAAACCCACTGAATAAAACTCCAGGCTGATGATGGCATCTCCACCAATGGTATCACAAATATTATCCACCTCACGCCTTGTAAGCATTTTGTCTTCAAGAAAGGCAGTATCGGTTCTTCGATCTGACAACCAGATGGGAGTGTGATACTTTTCGGCCGGAGAGTTACGCAAAACATCCAGTACACCCCTGAGAAGGTTATTAATGATCAAGGTATCAAGCAGTATAAGCTGTCTGGCATCCATCCCAATCTGATTCTGGTCATACCAGATATCTAAAGTGATAGGTGCCCTGTTAAGAAAAAGAAGCTGGTTCACATGATCGGGAAACTCAACGTTAGCTGGTTCCAGAATTTCAAATTCAACCACGCTGTAATTACTGGCACATCCCTGAAACAGTAGAGATAAAAACAGGATCCTTAAGAGAGAATTTGCCCGGACGCCAGTCACTTTTCCAATTTACAGGATGGATTACACACTCATACCACCGCAAACCTGCAGGGTCTGACCGGTCACATAGGAAGAGAGGTCCGATGCCAGAAAGAGAGAGACATTTGCCACATCTTCGGGTAATCCGCCACGCCTGAGCGGAATGCTCTTGATCCATTCCTCTTTAACATTTTCGGGAAGTTTCCCGGTCATATCGGTAATAATAAATCCGGGAGCGATAGCATTGCACCGTACATTCCTTACTCCCAGCTCCTTGGCAATGGACTTGGTAAAACCAAGAATACCTGCTTTGGAAGCTGAATAGTTTGATTGTCCCGCATTGCCATTGACACCTACCACAGAGCTCATGTTGATAATAGAACCGGTCCGGGCTTTCAGCATATACTTTTGCGCAGCCTTGGTGAAGTTGAAAACAGACTTTAGGTTTACCTTAATCACCAGGTCCCACATCTCCTCATCCATGCGCATCAATAATGTATCACGGGTGATTCCTGCGTTATTGACCAGCACATCCACCTTTTCAAAATCGGCGATAACCTGGTCCATTGTTTCCTGAGCCTGAGTAAAATCACTGGCATCGCTCGCATATCCCTTTCCCTTTACTCCAAGATCCGACAACTCTTTTTCAAGTGTCTCCATATTCTCATCCCTGGAAAGGTCTGTAAACGCCACATCTGCACCTTCCTGGGCAAAACGTAAGGCAATCATTCTTCCGATACCTCTTGAGGCACCTGTAACCACTGCAACTTTTCCTTTTAGTAGATCCATGATTATTTCGAATATTTAAGGTGGTAAAACAATGCAAATAAATGAAAAATAGCTTAAACTAAAAAAGATAGGAGTCCATCATCTGGCTCACTTCACCTGCAGGACCCTGTAAAAAAAGATCTGTAATTGAGTCAGTAAACGATGAGTTCATTGGATTGATCTCAATCACCCTGGCTCCATTTGATTTGGCGATGGATGGCAACATTCCTGCAGGCATCACCTCACCTGTGCTTCCAATAAGCAGCAGGAGGTCTGCGCACTCTACCTCCTCCACCGATTTGCTGGCAGCATCGGACGGGATTCCCTCTCCAAAGAAGACAAAATCGGGTTTTAATACCTCATCATCGCTGGAGCACCTTGGTGGCAAGGTTTCCAGCCCTACCTCCGATATGTCGTAGCGCACTCCACAATGACTGCATTTCAGCCATTTGGAGTTTCCATGGTATTCAATGACCTGGCGGTTTCCGGCCTCATGGTGCATATTGTCAATATTCTGAGTGATCACTGCTTTTAGCATCCCCTTTTGCTCCATGCGAGCCAGGAGGTAGTGTGCAGGGTTGGGCCGGGCATCAAGAAAGTAAGAATAGAATATCTCAGAAATGGCCTCCCATGATTCCAGAGGATTCTTGCAGAAATAATCGATATCAAGAATGGAAGGATCATATAAGGACCAAATTCCCCCCTCCCCCCTGAAAGGTGGGATTCCGCTTTCAACAGAAATTCCGGCTCCAGTGAATGCCACCAGGTGTTTTGCATTCGCAATCCACCCTGCAGCCTTTATAATATCCTGCTCACTGCAAACCATATGCGACCTAATCCCTGCTTATTAGTGAGGCCATCTTCTCCCCAATTTCTGCCGGAGAGACTACTACGCTAATCCCACACTCCTCCATGATCTCCATTTTTGCCTCTGCAGTATCGGCCTTGCCTCCGATAATGGCACCTGCATGCCCCATTCTGCGTCCCTTGGGTGCAGTCTGTCCTGCAATAAATCCAACCACAGGTTTGGTACCATGCTCCCTGATCCAGTAAGCTGCTTCAGCTTCCATGTTACCGCCAATCTCCCCGATCATGATAATGCCCTTTGTCTGCTCATCTTCCATCAAAAGCTTGATCGCATCCAGGGTAGTAGTTCCTATAATGGGATCTCCTCCGATTCCAATACAGGTGGACTGACCCAGCCCTGTTTTGGTAATCTGATCCACCGCTTCATAGGTCAGTGTGCCCGAGCGAGATACAATCCCAATTACACCCTGCTCGTGGATAAAACCTGGCATGATCCCCACCTTAGCTTCCCCCGGGGTGATAACGCCCGGACAGTTGGGTCCAACCAGCCTGGTATCCCGGTTTTCAAGGTAAGCCTTTACCTTAATCATATCGGCTGTTGGAATGCCTTCTGTTATACATACCACAAGCTTGATCCCGGCAGCTGCTGCTTCAATAATTGCGTCGGCTGCATATGGAGGGGGTACAAAAATTACCGACGTATCCGCACCTGCCTCATCCACAGCTTCCTTAACAGTGTTAAATACGGGCTTGCCCAGATGTTCCTGCCCCCCCTTTCCAGGAGTAACTCCACCTACCAGCTTAGTGCCGTAGGCAATCATCTGTTCTGCATGAAAAGTACCCTCGCTACCGGTAAATCCCTGGACAATAACTCTGGACTCTCTATTCAATAATACACTCATTAATTGCTATGTTTTAGGTTCTGAATGGATACCAAATGTAACTAAATTTTTGTACATTTCGTTATGGAAAAAATCCTCTATATTGGCATTGCCCAGACCCTTTTTTCCGGTATTTTGATTGCTGCTAAAAAGCCCAGAACAATAGCCAACCAGATACTTGCAGCCTGGTTGCTTATTATCTGTGCCGAGATGATCCTTATGTTGATCAATGTAACGCTCTTTGAGCTATACCCCGTGAAAATTCTTCCCTATACCTATGGTCCCCTGCTGCTTCTATACGCCAAGTGGATGACCAGCGAAAATCCCAGATTTAATCTCCGTTACCTCTGGCATTTCGCACCATTTATAATATTTCTGATCGCCTCCCTGATTTATATTGATGAAAGAGTCATGCATGGTACTGATGGCTTCCTCGTAATTGACCGCTTTGTCCCATTTAGGATTGTTTATGGGATCACTTTTTTTGTCTCAATTACGGGCTATTCCATAGCCACCTTCATGGTGATCCACAGGCATCAGAAGCAGTTGAAGGAGCTTCTGAGTTTTTCCTCTGAAAAGATCACTCTTCGCTGGCTGCTGGGACTTTCCATCACCTTTTATACCGGATATGTGGTCATGTTTATTTTTGGAGGAATCGATATTCTCGTGGGGTTTATGCCCTTTGATCCCTATGAGATTTCTTTTATCAGCCTGACCCTTCTAACCTTTCTGTTCGGAGTATTCGGGTTCAACCAGCCCAGTATCTTTGAAGAGGTGGTCAGGTATAACATTAACGTGAAGCCACTTGAGCTGGAACCGGATTTAAAGAAGTACCAGCGCTCCGGTCTGAAGAATAAGGATGTGTCTGATCTGGTGAATAAGATCAGAAAATACATGGTGATCGAAAAACCTTACCTGGACAGGGAGCTGACCATCTATGATCTTTCCAATCAGCTGAAGATTTCCAAACATATCTTATCGGAGGTGATTAACGAGCATATGGGCATGAACTTTTACAATCTGGTGAACGAATACAGGATCAAAGAGGTGAAGGAACGGATGGAAAGTGACGATTACAGGCAATTGACAATTCTGGCGATCGCGTACGATTCTGGCTTCAACTCCAAATCCAGTTTCAATACCATTTTCAAAGAAAAAACGGGTCAGACACCAAGTGAATACCTGTCCAATCTTAACGAAAAAAATTCTTGATAGACTTTCCCAGCACAGATCTGTATATGCGCAGGTAAATCTTACGGTGCGGAGGGTACTTTAAAAAGAGCTCAAACCACATGGGTTTGATCATAATAGTCTTGTGATGACTGAAGTCAATAAATCCCGCTCTACCATGATAGTTGCCCATTCCTGAAGCACCGACACCTCCAAATGGTGCATTCATATTGATAAAGTGCATCACCACCTCGTTGATCATGCCTCCACCCGAAGCGACCTCTTTCATAATCCGTTCTGCCAGGCGACGCTTACGGGTAAAGATATAGAGAACAAGGGGGGCCTCTTTTAGCTTAAGTGATTCCACAAGCTCCTCCAGATTGCTATAGGAAAGAACCGGGAGCAGCGGGCCAAAAATTTCCTCCTGCATCACGGGGTCGTCAGGACTTACCCTATCCATGATGGTCGGTTCAATATAACACTCGGAACGATCGCTCGATCCTCCTACCACAACCTTCTCCGGATCGATCAAGCCCATGACCCGGTCAAAGTTCCTTTCATTAACCATACGTGGCAGCAGAGGGCTCCCTTTGGGATCGGAGCCAGTAATCCGGTCAATTTGTTTCCCAATCTCCTGTATCAGTTGTTCCTTAATAGATTCATGCACATAGAGATGGTCCGGAGAGACACAGGCCTGACCATTGTTATGAAGCTTACCCCAGGCGATCCGTTGTGCAGTGCGCTTCAGGTTGCAGTCTGGCATCACAATCACCGGATTTTTTCCCCCCAGCTCCAGGGTCACCGGAGGAAGCTGTTCGGCTGCTGCCCGCATAACGATTCGTCCCACCTGTGTACTCCCGGTGAAGAATATCTTGTCAAATTTCAGTTTGAGCAACTCTGTGGTCTCACCTACCCCTCCTTCAACCACATGAATCAGCTCTTTAGGGAAATTCGAATTAATTAACTCGGCCAAGACTGCCGAAGAATGTGAAGTAACCTCACTGGGTTTCAGGATCACCGTATTTCCGGCAGCCAGTGCTGAGATCATAGGAACAAGGGACAACATAAAGGGATAGTTCCAGGGACCGATCACCAGGGTCACGCCATAGGGTACCGGATTGGTCCTGGTACGGGCAGGAAAATTGGCGAGATCGGTGAGCCGCCACCTGGAGCGGGACCATCTCTTCAGATTCCGGATGGCATTGTTAATCTCACCATAGGGAAGACTAAGTTCATTCTCCACAGTTAGCATAGAAGGTTTCCTGAAATCCTTATAAATAGCCTCCGTAAGCATGGATTCATTTTCCATTAACAGATTGTGCAGCTTGCGAAGAATCTTTTTTCTATCTGAGATTGGCCTGGTGTGACCTGCCAGGAAATATGTACGCTGGGCTGCAATCAATTCCTTCATGGGGATAAAAATAGCAAATAATCATTCACATGGTTCAGACCTGTCGGCTTGAACACATTTTGAAGGTTCAAGGGGTCCGGACCGATCTATTCGGGCGATAAAGCTTAGGATGCATATTAGTTTTAGCATATGACGAAAACGATGCTATCAATAGTGCTATTGATGCTGCTGGCAACAAGCGTTACTGCCCAGGGACTTTTTGAATCTTCCCTTTCTGCGGGTTCGGAAAAACCAGGACAGGAGTATCTATCCATTGGTGGATTTATACGTTCGGCAGTATACATTGGCAACACACCGGAGAAGGAGGAAGCATACCTCCAGAGTGCTTATGGTCAGGCAAGCCTGCAGTTGAAAGCAAGGGCAGGATCGAAAGTCTCCGCTTTAGCTGATATCCGATTCAGGTATGGAACCGAGTGGCAGGAAGCTGTTTCCGAAGTTGTGATCAGGGAGGCCTATGTGGATCTTCAAACCGGACCGGTGGGATTTAAGTTGGGTAAATTAATCGATCCCTGGGGCAAAGGCACACTTTTCAATCCCGTCAATAAACTTACCCCCATAGATCCCACCACAAGATCCCCTGAGATGGACGACATGAACCTGGGGATCTGGGCACTTCAGACCAGTGTCAACATGGGATCGTTCCTAAAGCTTACCGGTACCTGGAACCCACTGTACCAGCCTGGGAAGCTACTGATAGATCCCATACCAATGCCCGAATATGTCCACTTCGTGGAACCAGATTATCCGGATGTAATCCTGAATGAAGGAAGTTATGGCATCCAGCTGGACCTCCACGCTCCGGCCATGGATGCCGCTTTGTACTGGTTCGATGGATACCACAACTGGCCGGGTATTGCATTTGACTCCTTTATTATGGACACTTTAAGCATGAAGCCCGTAGCACTAAATATATATGAAAAAGCCTACAGGATCATGATGGCAGGATTGGACTTTTCCATTCCTATAGGTTCATGGATCTTCACTGCTGAAGGTGCATGGTTCCAGGCTAAGGCTTACCATGAAGGGGTGGAATACCTGCCCTTCCCCGAACTCTCCTATACTGCCGAAATCGAAAAAAGTGGCTCCTGGTTAACTATGATTGCCGGGTATTATGGGAAATACATCCTGGATTTCGTCCCTGCTCTGGCAGCACCTGGACTATCAGCGGAGCAGGAGCAATTCCTCCCACTGGTAGAGGGGGGAATTGACCTCACATCCGATGTTATAGATGCGGCAGTAAAGGAACAGCTTGCTGCATTCAACAGGCTCTACAATTACCAGCTGGAGGAGTATTACCATACAACATTCCTTGTGCTGAGAGGAGATTTTTTTCACAACATGCTGGAGGTTTCACTGCCGGTTATTTACAACATAAGCACTGAGGAATGGATTGCTCAGCCAGCCATCTCATGGATGCCTGCTGATGGCCTTCGGGTGAAGGCTGGTTTTTCCGGAATGTGGGGTGGTGAAAATTCCCTTTACGATTTAATTGGACCGGTGCTCAACTCAGGATTTATCGCAATGACATTTACATTTTAATTACATAATATGAATTCTAAATTAATCAGATACCGCTGGTGGATTATTGCAGCTTCCCTGTTGTTAACAGTGGGGATTTCCATGGCATTGCTGAAACTTGAAATTGATCCTGATCTGAAGAACTACTTTCCAAAAACCATGACCTCCATGGTAAATACAAACAGGATTGAGGAAGTATTCGGTAACCAGGACATCATCATGATGATTTTCGAGACTGATGATATCCTTAATGAAGCCACTTTAAAACGAGTGAAAGCTGTGGAGAAAGCGATTGATCGTATGGATGGAGTTAAGCGAACCTCCTCGCTGTTTGGCTCCAATCACATCTACGGCGAAGAGGGGGTCATGTATGTGGAACCAACCGTCCTTCGCATTCCCCGAAATGAGGCCCAACGTGAAGAACTTCGGCAAACAATCGAAGGGAATGAGCTGGTTTACAAGGTGATGGTATCAGACGATTTCAAAGCCACAGCTCTGGTCGTCTCCCTCGATGATGGGGCAAATGAAGATGCAGTTTTTGCCGGAATTCACGAGGTCCTCCAGGAACTTCCGGGCGAGGAAAAAGTCCACTTCGGAGGCCTCCCCTACCTCCGCCAGGCCATTGATAAGGATATCCAGCGCGACGCAGCCATCCTCATCCCCATTGCACTTTTGATGATGCTAATTTTCCTCTTCCTGGTCTTCAGGGAATGGAGAGGTGTATGGCTCCCCTTTATGGTTGTGGCAATGTCGGCCCTCATCGGAATCGCCATGATCCCGATCCTGGGATGGAAATTCTATATTATTTCTCTGCTGGTACCCATACTTCTGATTGCTGTGGCCAATGATTATGGCATCCATATGATCGCCAGGTACCAGGAGCTTAATGCTTCAGGGTCCATGGAAAATATGAAAGAGAAGGCGGTCAGGATCACGCGTGATCTCTGGAAGCCTATTTTGCTAACGGGTCTCACTACCATTGCCGGAATCTCGGCCCTCTGGGCACATACAATGATACCGGCACGTCAAATGGCCCTGGTGGCCAGCATCGGAATCTTAGTGGCAATTCTCTTCAGCCTGGTGCTGCTTCCTGCTCTGCTTTCTCTACTTCCTAAATCGAGTTACGTACCCACAATTTCTGTGGAGGGGGGATCAAATAAAAGGAAGGTACTTGGGCGCTTCTCCTTCTTCGTAGTCAGGAACAAAAGGCTTATCCCGGTGGTGGCACTGGCAGTCACCTTGCTAGTCTCAACGGGAATCATCTTTCTAAAGGTGGACTCCAACGAAGAAAATTTTTTCCCGGAACGCCATGAGGTGAAGAAGGGAGCAAATATCATTAACAGTAAGTTCGGGGGTTCAGAGAGTATATCGATTTTGTTTAGCGGCGATATACTCTCTCCCGAACTTTTGCAAAGAATGGAGGCCTATGGCGAGGAGATGGAAAAACTGGATGCCGTCGACTATACCATGGGATTTTCTGGTGTGGTGCGTGAAATAAGCAAAGCGCTGAACGATCCGGGCGAGCCCCTCTACGACAAAATTCCTCCTTCGCGCGATGCAGTGGCGCAGTACATGGAACTATACAACATGAATGGAGATCCGGAGGAACTTGAACAGATTGTGGACTTCAACTACGAACATGCCCACCTGATGATCCGCATTAACGATGCAAACAATGAGATCGTTAACGGGATTATCAATAAA
>DAOWFP010000122.1 GCA_030637895.1 Bacteroidota bacterium
ATGAGAACAATAATTATATCATACTCTCCGACAGGGATATTACCGAAAATCTGGCGCCCATCCCTTCCCTGCTGGCTGTCTCGGCGGTACACCACCACCTGATCAACAAGCGTAAGCGGATGCAGATCGATATTGTGGTAGAGTCGGCCGAACCCCGCGAAGTAATGCATTTTGCACTGCTGTTTGGATATGGGGCCAGTATCATCAATCCCTACATGAGTTTTGCTGTTATCGAGCAACTGGTTCAGAACAGGGTTATCCAGCAGGATTTCGAGAAGGCACAGAGGAATTACATTGAGGCAGTGAATAAAGGGCTTCTAAAGATTCTATCCAAAATGGGAATCAGCACGCTGAGGTCTTACCGGTCGGCGCAGATCTTCGAAGCCATTGGGATCCATACTGATGTAACAGATAAATATTTTGAAGGTACCGTAAGCCGTATCGGGGGAATCGGACTTGAAGAGATTGCCGAAGAGATCCTGATCCCACATCGAAAGGCATATACAGAGGATGTTCACGCGCTGATGCTTACTGAAGGTGTCTACTCCTACAGGAAGTATGGAGAGCACCACGCATGGAATCCCGAATCGGTGGCCCTGCTCCAGTGGAGCACCCGAAACAACGATTACCAGAAATACAAGGAGTATGCGATGCTGGTTGACTGTGAAACGGCACGCCCGACTTTCCTGAGAGGGTTGCTCAGTTATAAGCGAAATCCCATCCCCCTTGACGAAGTAGAGCCTGTAGAAAAAATCATGAAGCGTTTTGTGACCGGTGCCATGTCCTATGGTTCCATCAGCAAGGAGGCGCATGAAGCACTGGCCATTGCCATGAACCGCATAGGTGGAAGAAGTAATACGGGCGAAGGTGGTGAGGATCCGGAGAGATTTGAACCCCTGGAAAATGGTGATTCCAAGCGAAGTGCCATCAAACAGGTGGCCAGCGGCCGTTTTGGAGTGACTACCCACTACCTGGTAAATGCCGATGAAATCCAGATCAAGGTGGCTCAGGGGGCCAAACCAGGAGAAGGGGGCCAGCTTCCCGGACATAAAGTAGATAAGATTATCGCAAAGACGCGCTATTCCATTCCCGGAATAACCCTGATATCACCTCCACCCCACCACGATATCTACTCCATTGAGGACCTGGCACAGCTAATCTTCGACCTGAAAAATGTGAACCCCCGGGCAAAGATTTCGGTAAAGCTTGTATCAGAAACAGGTGTGGGGACCATTGCTGCAGGCGTGGCCAAGGCATCGGCCGATCTTATTACGATCAGTGGAGCCGAAGGGGGTACAGGGGCCAGTCCCTCCTCCTCCATCAAGCATGCCGGATTGCCCTGGGAGATCGGACTTGCCGAGACGCAGCAGACCCTGGTAATGAATAACCTGCGACGCAAAGTAGTACTGCAGGCTGACGGTCAGATGAAGACTGGCAGAGATGTGATTATGGCTGCTCTCCTGGGTGCTGAGGAGTTTGGATTTGCTACCGGTGCCCTGGTGGTGCTGGGCTGTGTGATGATGCGCAAATGCCACCTGAATACCTGTCCTGTAGGAGTGGCCACCCAGAATGCCGAATTACGTAAAAGGTTCCGGGGAAAAGCCGACTTTGTGGAGAGCTATTTTCGCTTTGTGGCTGAGGAGGTTCGTGAACATATGGCTGAACTTGGCTTCCGGAGCTTTGATGAGCTTGTTGGCCGATCGGATCTTCTTACAAGAGATCAAGCGATCACCCACTGGAAAATCAAAAACCTGGATTTGAGTGATCTGACAGCCTTCTTACCCGCTGCAAAAAAGAATTCACTGCACCAGACTGAAAAACAACATCATAAAATTGAGGGAGTTATCGACCACAGTTTGATAGAACAGGCTAAGCCGGCCCTGGAGAACAATGAAGCGGTCACCATTCATATGTCCATAAAAAATACCGACCGCACCACCGGAGCCATGCTATCGGGTACCATTGCCAGCAAGTTTGGAGGAGATGGACTTCCGGAAAGTAGGATTAAGGTACGGTTTGCCGGATCGGCCGGACAGAGTTTCGGAGCATTTCTTGTTCCGGGTGTGGAGTTTTACCTGGAAGGAGACAGTAATGACTATCTTGGTAAAGGTCTGGCCGGAGGACACATCATCGTGGTTCCTCCCGAGGGTTCCACCTTTGAATCGGACCAGAATATCATCATAGGAAACACGGTGCTTTATGGAGCCACCAGGGGGAGTATCTTTATTTCCGGAATTGCAGGAGAACGCTTTGCTGTCAGAAACAGCGGGGCCACTGCAGTGGTAGAGGGAGTGGGCGATCACTGCTGTGAATACATGACGGGAGGCCGGGTTGTGGTCCTGGGAAAGACAGGGCGGAACTTTGCAGCCGGAATGAGTGGAGGAGTGGCATATGTGCTGGACGAGGAAGGCGATTTCGATTACTACTGCAATATGGGAATGGTGGAACTTTCGCTGGTGGAGGACCTGAATGATAAGAAGGAGCTTTCAGATCTTATATCTATGCATTATGAACATACCGGCAGCAAAGTCGCAGAAAAGATTCTGACCAATATGGATGCATATATGGATCGCTTTATTAAAGTGATTCCCTATGAGTATAAAAAGGTGCTCATTGAGATGGCGCTGGAAGAAACCAGGAAGAAAATGGCCAGCATTGAGAAAGATGTGGAAATGATGAGCGATTAATAAAAGGACGAACAATGGGAGATCCTAAAGGATTCTTGAAAATAAAAATAAAACCGGCCGGAAACAGGCCGATTCATGAACGCACGGACGACTACTCTGAGGTGGAACAGGTGCTCAATTCCGAGGACCGTCAGCTCCAGGCATCCAGATGCATGGATTGCGGCATTCCTTACTGTCACTGGGGTTGCCCGGTGGATAACCTGATCCCCGAGTGGAATGATCTGCTCTATCGAGGCGACTGGAAAGGGGCCAGTGAGAGATTGCACCACACCAATAATTTTCCGGAATTTACCGGGAGAATCTGTCCCGCACCCTGTGAACACTCCTGTGTGCTGAACATCGACGGAGATCCGGTCACCATCAGGGAAAATGAAGCAGCCATCGTTGAAAAAGCTTTTGCTGAGGGCTACATCAAGCCCCTTCCACCCAAAGTGAGAACGGGAAAAAAGGTGGCTGTTATAGGCAGCGGTCCGGCCGGAATGGCAGCAGCAGACCAGCTGAACAAGGCGGGTCATATAGTCACCCTCATAGAGAAAGACAGAAAGGTCGGAGGACTTTTGCGCTATGGGATTCCCGATTTTAAACTTAATAAGCAAATCATCGACCGCCGGCTGAAGATAATGATGGCCGAAGGCATTGAGGTGAAAACAGAAACAGAGGTTGGAAAGGATATCTCAGGCTTAGAATTACTGGAGCAATACGATGCGCTTTGTCTGACCATAGGTGCCATGCAGCCCAGGGATCTGAATATCACTGGTAGAGAGCTGGATGGTGTTCACTTTGCCATGGACTATCTGACTCAGCAAAATAAAGTCAACGATGGGGCCTATGTGTCCTATGACAACCGGATTACGGCTGAGAATCGTCACGTACTTGTTATTGGCGGTGGTGACACCGGTTCCGACTGTGTGGGCACTGCCACCCGCCAGGGTGCCTCAAGTGTGACCCAGATAGAGATTCTTCCCAAACCGCCTGAAGAGCGTTCCAGGGATAATCCCTGGCCCTATTTCTCCAAAACATTAAAGACTTCCACTTCTCACGAAGAGGGATGCGAGCGACGATGGAGCCTGTCCACCCTGAGATTTCTGGGTATGCAACAGCGTGTGACCCATGCAGAGGTGCAGGAGGTAGCCTGGGAGCAACTTAATGGCAGTCATAAAATGAAAGCCGTCCCCGGCACCAAAGAGCAAATTGATGCCGATCTGATCCTGCTGGCCATGGGATTCGTGCATCCTATTTATGAAGGTCTTCTTGCTGAACTGGATATATCACTGAACAGCAGGAAAAACATTAATTTAAATCTCTCCATGGCCACCAATGTGAATAAGGTATTCGCTGCGGGAGATGCAGCCAGCGGTGCAAGCCTTGTGGTTAATGCCATCGCATCGGGCCGGCGAGTGGCCAAAAAGATTGACGAGTTCCTGGCACAAGAAGAAGAGTAAATCAGTATTTTACAATACTTACCCCATTCTTAAACACCCCCCTTTCATATTATTTATATTTATTTGATAATATACCCTTATATATTTAGGGGTATAGTTTCAGATAATGCTATATTTGTGCAGGATCATCAAAAAACCTGCCTTATGAAAAAAAAATGGCTATTTGCATTGATTGCATTTGGGATAATCTCCCTGCTGGGAATCATCTTCCCTTTTAGTTTCAATACCGGAGATACATCTGGTATTGACAAGGGTGATGTGGCCTGGATGCTTGCCTCCACTGCCCTGGTATTCCTGATGACCCCCGGACTCGGCTTTTTTTATGGGGGGATGGTCAAACCAAAAAATGTCATTTCTACCATCCTTCAGAGCTTTATTGCCATGGGACTGATCAGCATCCTCTGGGTAGTATTTGGTTTTAGTCTCGCATTTGGAGAGAGTATTGGTGCAGAAGGATTCGGACTCGTTGGCAATCCAGCTACATTTTTTATGTTTAGAGGGGTTGGTGGTGCACCTGATCCCAATTTTGCAGCCACCATCCCGCTGGCATTGTTCGCGCTCTTCCAATTGAAATTTGCCATCATTACCCCTGCCCTCTTTACTGGATCTTTTGCCGGAAGGGTCCGCTTTACCTCGCTGATGATTTTTATGGTGTTCTTTATGATCTTTATTTACTGTCCGCTGGCCCACTGGACCTGGCACCCCAATGGCTTCCTTCGAAACTGGGGTGTCCTGGATTTTGCCGGGGGTACCGTGGTTCATATGTCGGCCGGTATGGCTGCACTGGCGGGAGCATTCTTTTTTGGTCGGCGCCGCGATTATGCCAGGCCCTCTTACCCGGCTAATATTCCGTTTGTACTACTGGGAACCGGATTGCTCTGGTTTGGTTGGTTCGGATTTAATGCCGGTTCGGCCCTTGAGGCTTCGGATGTGGCAGTGAAAGCGCTGCTGAATACCAATACCGCCTCGGCCTCGGCCATGCTGGTATATATCTTCTTTGATGGTGTAAGAGGAAGAAAACCATCTGCCCTGGGGGCCTGTGTGGGTGCGGTGGTAGGCCTGGTGGCCATTACCCCGGCAGCCGGATTTGTATCGGTGGGTGCAAGTTTGTTCATTGGAGGTTTTGCAGCTATAGCCAGCAACCTGATGATCTATTTCTTCTCCCGCAAGGGTGTGGATGACACCCTTGATGTTTTTCCTGCACATGGCATCGGGGGAATGTCAGGTATGTTACTTACTGGCGTATTTGCTGAAGAAGTAGGGCTGATTTATGGAGAGACAAGCACCTTTTTATTTCACCTGCTGGCCTTAGTGATTGTTGCTGCCTTTGCATTTGGTGGTTCGCTGCTGCTCTTTTGGATCACAAACAAGATCGTCCCCATGCGTGTTCCCAGCTTGTATGAAGATGTGGGACTCGATATGAGTCAGCACGACGAAACACTCTTCTATGAAAACGATGAGAAGGTCAAACTTCGCCGAGAGAAGTTAAAGAACTACTCACCCGATTTCTATCCCCGAAAAGGATAGTGGCAGAATTTGTATCAGAACTTTGTAACTTGGGAGTGAATAATTCACTCCCTTTTTAATGCAATGCAGAGAACACTGTGGGGCATGTTGTATCGCCCCTTCCATCTCCTCTCCTATTCCGGGGATGCCGCAGGGAAAACCAGGCGGAGTGCCTTGCATTCATCTTTCTGAAGATTACAGCTGCAAGATTTACGGTCAGCCAGGCAGACCCAGGGTATGTGATGATTTCAAAGCCGACCCGGAAATCTGCGGCACTTCCAGGGAGGAAGCGCTGATCTTGCTGGGCAAACTGGAACAGGGTTTGCCATAGCGCAGCAAAACTGTCTGCACTTCACCCTTAACTATGGTGAGAATGTAAAGACGGTCATATTCCTTTTCTTCTTCTATGGCAGAACCGGGATCACCACCCAGTAGCTCCACCATGGCCGGAGTGGTGTTACTGTGTCCCACAACCAGGTGCCGTCCGCCACTTGCCTTTAATTGGTCCGCAAGCATATCCAGGTCCCTGGGATCATATAATTCTACCTCAAGTCCAAACAAATGTGCCACCGGCTTAGCAGTTTCTTTTGTCCGGATAAAATCGGAGCTGTGAATGTACTCAATACCCGCATCCGCCAGGGTCCGGGCTAGCTCATCTGCCCTGAGATATCCATCCCCGGAAAGATCTGCATCTTTGCTGTGATCCACCTTTTCGGCATGCCTTACCAGGAACACAAGCAGTTGCTCTCCTTCATTGCCTGGCGATCCGTTATTCGAAGCGGGGGTGCATCCCCACAAAAACACTCCCATGGAAAGGAGCATGACATTGAAGCACTTTCTTGCAATCATCTCAATAAGTTATTGGTGAGCTGATAGAAACATTC